>CAISYT010000211.1 GCA_903889785.1 uncultured Caulobacterales bacterium | reverse complement strand
CCATGGGACTCTACGGCACGGGCGGGGCCATCCTCGGCACGGTGATTGGCCAAGGTCTGGAGCTGATCGTGATGTCGGCGCTGCTGATCACCGGCGTGCCGGTCATCCTGGTTCCATTTGGCTACAGCGACGTCCCCGCCTCTACCCTTGCGGCTAATGCGTTCTGCGAGACTTGGGAAACGATCCCCGCTGCCTGCGCCCAGCTCTTGTCGCCGGGGCGCTCTTAGGGCTATAGACCCGCCTCCCTGGTATGGACGCGTAGCTCAGCGGGAGAGCACACCCTTCACACGGGTGGGGTCGTAGGTTCAATCCCTACCGCGTCTACCATCTTTTCAATGACTTAGAAGAGATGGTTTTGGATTCCATGAAATAGGCGTGGAAAAGAGCCTGTGGGATTCTACACGCGCCGAAGGCTCCTCTACCCCCTCCCCCCCCTACTAAAAGATGCGCCCAGGGGGGTACCCCTTCGTTTTTCCCAGTCAGCCAGACCCCACCCCGGGGGCACCCCCCTTTTTCGTCAGATGGGACCCATGCGGTGGCTAGGGCAGGGCGCATAACGGAGAGGCGGACCTGGGCACCATGGGACTCTACGGCACGGGCGGGGCCATCCTCGGCACGGTGATTGGCCAAGGTCTGGAGCTGATCGTGATGTCGGCGCTGCTGATCACCGGCGTGCGGGCTGCGGCCCGCCAGGCCAAGGCCTGAGTCCCCGGGACCTCTTTTTTCCGCCCCAGCATTGTGAAACAAGGTCTTATGACCCCTTCCCTGAGTGACAGCGACGCCCTCAGCAGCCTTCGCGCGGCATTCCAAGGCCGGCTGATTACCGATCCGGCCGAGCTGGCCCCATTCCTGACCGACTGGCGCAAGATCTGGCGCGGCACCGCCCTGGCTGCGGTGCAGCCCGATACGGCGCAGGATGTGGCGCAGGCTGTGGCCTGGTGCGCGGCCCATCAAGTGACCGTCACGCCTCAGGGCGGCAATACCGGCCTCGCCGGCGGATCACCGCCGCCCGCCACGGGGCGCAATATTGTGCTTTCGACCGCGCGCCTTAACCGCGTTCGCGAGATCGACACCCTGAACAATACCGTCACGGTCGAGGCCGGGGTCGTGCTGCAAACCCTGCAACAGGCCGCCAATGACGCTGGGCGCCTGTTTCCACTCAGCCTGGCCGCCGAGGGCTCCTGCACCATCGGCGGCAACCTCTCTACCAACGCTGGCGGGGTGGCGGTGCTGCGCTACGGCAATGCCCGCGAGCTCTGCCTGGGGCTGGAGGTGGTCACGGCACAGGGCGAGCTGTGGGACGGCTTGAAGAGCCTGCGCAAGAACAACACCGGCTACGACCTGCGCGACCTCTATATCGGCTCTGAAGGCACCCTCGGGATCATCACCGCCGCGGTGATGAAGCTCTATCCGACGCCTGCGGCGAAGGTGGCGGCCTTCGTCGGCATGGAGACGCCGCAACAGGCCGTGGAACTGCTGCAACTGGCCCAGGCTCGGCTTGGTGCCAGCCTCACTGCCTTCGAGCTGATGTCGGCCCGCAGCCTGGCGCTATCGCTTAAGCACAATCCGGACATCCGCGCGCCCTTCGCGACGCCAAAGGCCTGGAACGTGCTGATGGAGCTTTCCAGCATGACCGATGAGGCCCAGGGCCGCGCCGACCTCGAATCCATGCTGGAACAAGCTTTCGCAGCCGAACTGATCGGTGATGCGGTGATCGCGGAATCCCTTGCGCAGTCAGCGGCGCTTTGGTCCCTGCGCGAGAAGCTGTCTGAAGCTCAGACCCTAGAAGGTCCCAGTATAAAGCACGACGTCTCGGTGCCGATCTCACGCATGGCGCAGTTCATCGTCGAGGGTGAGGCCGAAATCCTAAAGGTCGCGCCGGCCGCGCGCCTGATGGCGTTTGGCCACGTCGGCGACGGTAACCTGCATTTCAATGTCTCTTATCCGGAGGGCGACGACGGCAAGGCCTTCATGGCAAGGCAGACGGACATGAACCGTGCCGTGCACGATCTGGTCGATTCCATGGGCGGCTCGATTTCGGCCGAACACGGGCTAGGCATGCTACGCCGCGACGAGGCGATCCGCTACCGTCCGGCGGTGGAAACTCGGCTAATGCGGGCGATCAAACAGACCCTAGACCCCCTGGGGATCATGAATCCCGGCAAGGTACTTCCCACCGCCTAGCCTTCAAAGGGCATCATCCAGGTCTCGGAAGCTACCCCGTCCGGCCCCATGAGCGTCAGCGAAAGGTCGGCCGCGCCCGCAGGCTTGAGGGCGAAGGTGGCGCGCATCACGCCCGGCTCGGCATGGGCGATCACATTGCTCCAGAGCACCTGGCCAGAACTGGCCGCCGCCGTCGCGTGCACAGCGGATGGATCGAGCCCACCGCCCTCAAAATCGACCGCGAACAGAGCTTGGCTCTTCTCCCGCCCGGTGCGGCTGCGCACGACCCGGGCGAAGGGTGCCGGATGCGGCTCGTGGCCGAAATGCAGCCGATAAGCCAGGCTGACCTCCGACCCGGCGGCCCAAGATGCCGATGGTCGCCAGAAGCAGGCAATATTGTCGTCCGTCTCCAACCGCGTCGGGATTTCTAGCAGGAAGACCGCCCCCGGGCCGAACGGCGTGATAGGTTCGACCCAGAGCGAGGGTCGCTTATCATAGCGCGCCTCAAGGTCGCCAAAGGCGTCAAACTGGCGCTGCCGCTGCACCAGACCAAAGCCGCGAGGGTCGGTATCGGGCACCTGGCTAAGCCTCAGGCTGGTGGGATTTGAGAGCTGACGCCACAAGCGCCGCCCATCGCCCGTCCAGATGGCCAAGCCGTCGCTGTCATGCACCCCAGACCGATAGTCGTGCGCTGCACCCCGCACGTCTTGCGGATCGGCCAGGTCGAACAGGAACATGCTGCTGGCCGGTGCCACGCCCACAGTGTCGATTGTGGCGCGCGGATAGAGGGTGGCTGTGATGTCGAAAACCGTGTTCGGCCCTGGCGTGACCTGAAACCGATAGGCCCCCGTGCAGCTAGGGCTGTCGAGCAAGCCGTGCACGACCACACTGGCCGCGCCCGGGGCTGGGCGCTCAAGCCACCAGGCCACGAAGTCGGGGAATTCCTCACCGGACTTGCCCGTGCCGATGGATAGGCCCCGCGCCGAGAGGCCATAGGCCTGGTTCTGGCCTAGGCTGCGGAAATAGCTTGCACCCTGAAATGCGCCGATCTCGTCCCAAACATCGGGCTGGTTGATTGGGGCCAACAGGCGAAACCCCGAATAACCGGTCAAGCCACCGCCAGCCGCCGTGGCCGCGGTGACCGGCGCTGGCATCTCAAAGAGGCCTGGATCGAAGGGGATCGGCCGCTCAGCCCCATCCTCCACGACATTGAGATCGACCAGCTCGTCTGCGGAATAGGCTGCCGCGAAGAAATTGGCCGAGAAACCTCGTTCCTGGCCGGCCCACAGCCAGCGATCGCGGCGGAATCGGACCTGGCGGTATTCATCGTAGGTCAGGCCAGCGGCTGGCCCGGCGGCGCGCGGCAAGGGGCGCCAGGGGGCCAGGCTGCGCGCTTTGGCGAGACTTTTAACCCTATCGCCGTTGAAACCGGATGCGGTCTGGGCACGGGCCGCCAGGGGCGAGGCGGTGATGGCGAGCAGGCTGGCGAGCACGCCGCGTCGTCTGAAAATAAGCGTCATCGGCCCCTCGATGCGGGCACCACGTCGGTTCGTCAACCGGCGTCGCAACAGCGTCGCGATAGAAGCGTTAAGCCTTGAGTGAAAGCTCTGCTAAGTTTGACCCACCGCTCGTTGCAAGGACAGTTAGCACCCGCCCATGGACGCCGACGCCGATTTCAGCCTTCTGGATGAAGACACGGGCACCACGGCGTGCCTGACCGGTGATTGGACCGCCATGCGCCTGCACGACGCCGGCCAGCGGCTG
>CAISYT010000210.1 GCA_903889785.1 uncultured Caulobacterales bacterium | reverse complement strand
AGCTGAACGCGCTGCGCATGTCGTTGGCCGCGCTTTCGCTATTGCCGGTCTGGGCGCTGGTCGAAGGCTGGCGGCCCCTGACCCAAGTCAACTGGATCAAGGGCGTCGCCGTTGGTGCATTGATCGGCATCGGCGCTTGGTTTCTGGTCATGGGCCAAGCGCGCAGCGGCCCGGTGACCGTGGCCGTGATTTCGGCCACCATGCCGGTCGTGGGCATCGCGCTCGAGGTTGTTCTGGACGGCCGCAAAATGACCCGCGCGCTGACCTTCGGCCTCATGCTGACCGTGATCGGCGGCTTTCTGGCGCTCGATTTTCGCAGCGGCGGCCTGACGCTTGGCCTCGGCGCGCTGTTCTGCTTTGGCTCGGTGCTGACCTTTACCATCGGCTCGCGGCTGACCGTCACCGCTTTTCCCGATCAATCCCCCCTTGGCCGCACTGCCGTCACCCTGACCGGTGCTGCCATCGCAGCCATGGCCGTCGCCCTGCTGCAATGGGCGCTTGGCACCACGGCCCCCAGCTTTGCGGCTTGGGGCCTGCCCGAGGTCGGGGCGATCCTGCTGTTTTCGGTCGGCGCGCTGGGCGTCTCGCAGGTGCTGTGGATCATGGCGATCGGCCGCATCGGCATCGGCCTGACCGCCCTGCACATGAACACCACGCCCTTTTATGTCATGCTGATCCTCTTCGCCCTCGGCGGCGTCTGGAACTGGCCCCAGGCCGGCGCCGCCGCCCTTGTCGCCCTTGGCGTTCTGATCGCCCAAGGCATCCTGCCCCTGCCCTTCAGAAAAACCCCATGATCACCCTAACCCAATCCCCGACCGATCCCGCCTTCGTGCAAGATCCCTATCCGTTCTACGATCAGGCCCGCGCTAACGGCCCGTTTTTCCGCTGGTCCAACTACAACATGGTCTGCACTGGCAACTGGGCCGCCACATCGGCCATCTTCCGCGACCGCCGCTTTGGCCGCGAAGCCCCGCCCGAATCCGCACCCGTGATCCCTGATCACTTGCGCCCCTTTTACGCGGTCGAAGCCCATTCGATGCTCGAACTTGAACCGCCGCGCCACACCCGCCTTCGCGGCCTCGTGCTGCGCGCCTTCACCTCGCGCCGTATTGCCGCCCTCGCCCCCGAAATCACCGCCCTGACGCATCAGCTGATCGACGACTTGCCGCCGGGCGATTTCGACCTGCTCGCCCATTTCGGCCAGAAACTGCCCGTCATCATCATCGCGCGCCTGCTTGGCGTGCCCGAAGAGATGTCGGACGATCTCCTCCGCTGGTCCAACGCCATGGTCGGCATGTATATGGCTAGCCGTACGCGCGCCCGCGAAGATGCCGCCATCGCTGCGACCGAGGCTTTCGTCGCCTTCATGCGCCTTTACGTCGAGGAACGCCGCGCCCGCCCCGCCGATGATCTGATCACCTCGCTGATCCAAGCCGAGGAGGCGGGCGAAAAGCTTTCCACGGACGAGCTGATCACTACCTGCATCCTTCTGCTCAATGCCGGTCACGAGGCGACGGTGCATACCATCGGCAATGGCATGAAGGCCCTGCTGGAGCATGGCACGCCGCACGCCTGCCTTGCCCCGGATGCCATCGAGGCCACGGTCGAGGAAATCCTGCGCTTTGATCCCGCCCTGCACATGTTCACCCGCTGGGCCTATGAAGAGACCCTGGTGATGGGCCACACCTTCCAGCGCGGCGATCAGGTCGCGCTACTGCTGGGTGCCGCCAACCGCGACCCCGCGCAATGGGAGGACCCCGGCGCCTTCATCCCCCAGCGCCCGATCAAGCCGCACAGCAGCTTTGGCGCGGGCCTGCATTTCTGCGTCGGCGCCCCGCTTGCCCGGCTGGAATTGCAGATCGCCCTGCCGATCCTGTTCGAAAGGCTGCCTAGCCTGCGGCTGGCCGAGCCCCCCCGCTACAAGGATGTCTATCATTTCCACGGGCTGGAACGCCTGATGCTGCGGCGCTAGCGCGGCAACGGCACCGAACTGCGCGCCGAAAAGAAAGGCTTGTTGCCCTTTCTGACTTCCCTCGGGATCCTAGACGCAAAGACCCGGTGGAGGTGCCGTAAGCGCTATAAGTATACAGCCGTAACACCTCTGTTCCGGCCCAGAATTATGGTCGATTTGAGCCCTATTCGGACACTCCCATCGTCGCGTCTGGCAGGTTCCCAAGTCGTGGCTTCTTGGCGGAAGCCTACCTGTCACATCCCGGAAGGAAGTAGGGCTGTTTCCTGAACAGCTCTGGCCTTTTTGTGCTAGTCCTTCATGGCCTGCAAGGGCGTCTTGCTGCCAAGGGCTGATTCGCGAAGGGTGGCCATGCGCTTTGACCGGCACGCTGAAATCTTCCTGTCAGCCTGCGCCCTCGCCGCAATCGTCATGTTCTGGCTATGAGTTCTGAGGCTCATTTTTTTAAATATATATAACAAGTACTTACGCTATTCTATCAGTCAAATTTCTGAGGCTAATGGCTTTGGCGCGACAAATTTTCCATTCTTTCGGTCGGCTCAAGCGTTGAAAGATGAGAATGCAATACTAGAACGAGTATTCCAACAGGGAAATATGAGGAAAGTTCCATGGAAACAGTCTCTGATGTCATCTCTCTCGGCCAATACGACCTTATTTACAACGCGTTCTCGTTCACTTTTGCGGCGATGATGGCAGCAACGCTGTTCTTCTGGTTCGGCCGCTCGCAAGTGGCGGACGCGTACAAAACCGCAATGACAGTGACCGGGTTGGTCACATTCATCGCGGCCTACCACTATCTGCGGATCTCGCAGAGCTGGTCTGAGGCCTACATCGTAGCGGACGGAGTCGTCGCTGCCTCGCCCGTCGGCTTTAACGATGCGTACCGTTATGTTGACTGGTTCCTGACGGTGCCGCTGTTGCTGGTCGAGTTGATCCTCGTCATGGGCCTGAGCCGCCAGGAAACTTCGTCAAAAGCCATCCGGCTTGGCCTGCTGGCCGCACTGATGGTCGGGTTGGGATACCCCGGCGAGATTGCCGATGTCGCTTCTGGACGTTGGCTGTGGGGCGGGCTGTCGATGATCCCGTTCTTGTGGATCGTCTATGAGCTGTTCGTCGGCCTCAGCCGGTCGGTCGCACAGCAGCCCGAAAGCGCGCGCGGGCTTGTCCAAACGGCAATCTGGGTAACCGTTCTGTCGTGGTCGTTCTACCCGGTGGTGTTTTTTGCCGGTGCGGTAGGGCTTGAAGGCACAACCGCGCTGACCGTGGTCCAAGTAGGCTACACCATCGCCGATCTGGTCGCAAAAGCGGGCTTTGGCGTGCTGATCTTCCTGATCGCGGTGCGGAAGTCCGAAGCGGACATGGGTCATGCTAAAGCAGCCTGATCGTTGAAAACTAGTCCGGTGGCGGCGTCGTCGCCACCGGAACCCTTGGCACAGTCCATCTACTCAGAGCGATCCCCAGACATGCATTTCCCTCCGTGCCAACAAGAGTGAGACATTCGACAGTCT
>CAISYT010000209.1 GCA_903889785.1 uncultured Caulobacterales bacterium | reverse complement strand
GCGGGCGCGGGCCGCGGCACACCGGGGGCGTTGCCGCCGCGCATCGGCAGGCTTTGGGCACCGGGAGCGAAGTCAACGAAGCGGGCGATGGCTGGGCCGACAATAGACTTGCCGCCGGGACCCTTGGCCACGGGGAAGGTTCCATATTGCAGGGTCTCAGACGCGGGGATGTCGCCCTGCCAGCCGCTGGTCAGATGGACGCGGCCCGTTGGCTCGGCCTCCAGTCGCATGCCACCGCGGTTGGCGACGTCATAGTACAGGAAGCCGTTGGCCTTGCTCATGTCGACCGGCTTGGACATCGAGAAGGTGGCGGAATACTCGACCTTGCCCTTGGCGTTGCGCGGGGCGGAGGTGATGTCCTGAATGATGGCGTTCTTGGGATCCTTCGGATCCAATTCGCCAAAGAACTTGCCACGGATCAGCTCATAAGGCCCGACGGGGCCGGTATTTCCAGGTAGGGACGCACGGCTGTCGATCTGGATTCGAACAACTTCCGCCTGGGCTGTGCCCGCGATCAGGGCGTCGAGGGTCAGGCTGAAAATGGCGATGCGGCGCATGGGTTTGACGCTCCTTTTTGGATGGCGTTGAGGCTGCCTTATCACACAGGCTAGCGCTTGATGGGCCAGACCGCCAGCCGCCTAGCTTATTGGCGTCCAGTGCTCGAACAGCGCGGCTTGGCCATGGAGTTCACCGGCCTCGTCGAGCAGGTTCCAGACCGTGGCCCGCTCAATCCGGAAACGGTGGCCGGTCGAGGAGACGCGCACGCCGCTGTAGTCTTCGATGATGTTGTGCGCCGTAACACGGGCCAGCAACCGCTCACGCTCATCCCGCAGCATCGACTCGGCCGAAAGTCTCGAAGGCAGCCGGGTGAAAGCCTCGAGGTCCAATTCGAACAGGCCCAGCGCGGTGCGGTTGCCAAAAAAGAACACCGGATCTGCCTGCGTGCCGTGGGCGACGATGGCGGCAGGATGGTTCCAGAGCCAGGTGGCCAGATCCGCCGATGGCGGGGCGAGCGGCCGACCTGACAAGCGCTCGTAACTCTCCGCCAGCAATCGCAGGCGGGATTTAACGTCGGCGGAAAACAGCATCGCGGTCGTCCTCACCCGAACTGAACGGGATCATCAAAACCCTTAGCGGAATTGGCATGGCGGGCCGCAATATCAAAGGCCGCGCAGCAAGGCGGCGTCTGTTGCGATGACCGAATGGACCTGACACCTTCACCACCTGTCGCGGAGAGATGGCATGAACTTTCGGCTCGATGAAGATCGGCGTGCACTGCAGGATGCGGCGCGGCGCTTCGCGCGGGCCGAACTGCCAGCCTTGGCGGCCGAACTCGAACAGACCAACCATGCCGTGCCGATCGAATGGCGACGACGCTATGCGCAGCAAGGTTTCCTCGGCATCAACACGCCGGAGGAATACGGCGGCTTGGGTCTGGGCACGCTCGAGGCGCTGATCGTGCTAGAGGAGTTCGCCAAAATCTCCCCGGCGGTGGCTTTCCCAGTGTTCGAGAGTGCCGTGGGGCCGGTACGCGCAGTGCTACATTTCGGCTCCGATAGCCTGAAATCGCGGATCATTCCCAAGGTCGTCTCCGGCGAGATTGTTGTGGCCGTGTCGATGTCCGAACCGCAGGCCGGATCGGCCCTGACCGACCTGACCACCCGAGCGGTCATCAGCGGCGACAACATCACCGTCACTGGCCAGAAGCGATGGTGCAGCGGTGGCGGCCATGCCAACGCCTATGTGGTCTACAGCAAGATGTCGGATGCGCCCGGCGCCGCAGGCATCGGTGCGGTACTTGTAGAGGCGGGCTCAACAGGGCTGAGCTTTGGCTTGCCGGAACAGCTGATGGGCTTTCGCGGTATCCCGTCGAGCGATGTGTTCCTCGATGGCGTCGAGGTCCCGGTCGACAATCTGATCGTGCCGGCGGGCGGCTTCAAGAAGCTCATGGAGGCGTTCGATCTAGAGCGCTGCGGTAACGCCACCATGTGCCTTGGCATTGCTCAGGCGGCGCTGGATGAAGCCCTGGCCTATGCCCAGGAGCGCCGCCAGTTCGGCAAGGCGATTGTCGATTTCCAAGCCGTCCAGCTGAAACTGGCCGACATGGCGATGAAGACGGAGGCCAGCCGCCTGCTGATCTGGCGCGCCGCCCAGAATGCCGCCGATGGCCTGCCCTCGCCGCTAGAAAGCAGCGTCGCAAAATGCTTCGCCAACGAGATGGTGCGTGAAGTGGCCATGACCGGGCTGCAAATCATGGGCGGGTATGGCTACAGCTGTGAGAATCGGATGGAGCAAAGGCTTCGTGACGCCATTGGCTGGGGGATCGCTGGAGGTACGATCGATATTCAGAAGATCAATATCGCGGCTGGCCTTGCCGGGCGTCGGTTCAGCCAGCGTTAAGCTGGCGCCTCGCCTGCGCCGGCGCTAGGGTCTGCAATCATGAAGATGCCGGAAGCAGACCAGGCGGTTTTATCGCGTCGCGCAGAGATCGTCGCCCGCCTGCGGTCGATCGTTCCGGGCGAGGGCGTCATCGCCGATCCCGACGCCCTAAAACCCTATGAGACCGACGCCCTCACCGCTTACCGGCAGCCGCCCTTAGCGGTTGTGCTACCAGAAACAGTCGAACAGGTCAGTGCCATCTTGGCCTGGTGTCACGCGGAAGGCGTTAAAGTGGTGCCGCGCGGTGCGGGAACATCCCTGTCGGGCGGGGCCCTGCCCCTGGCCGACGCTGTGCTGCTGGGCATGGCTAAGTTCAATCGGATTGTGGACATCAACTACTATGACCGCCTCGCCGTGGTTCAGCCGGGGGTGACGAACCTGGCTGTGACTCGCGCAGTGGAGGACTCTGGATTCTATTACGCACCCGATCCGTCTAGCCAGATCGCCTGTTCCATCGGCGGCAATATTGCCGAGAACTCAGGTGGGGTGCACTGCCTAAAGTACGGCCTGACCACCAACAATGTGCTCGGCGTGCAGATTGTGATGATGGATGGCGAAGTGGTCCGGCTGGGTGGCCGCAGCCTAGACCCGGCCGGGCTGGACCTGCTGGGGGTGGTGGTCGGGTCCGAGGGTCTGCTGGGCGTCGTGACCGAAGTGACAGTGCGCATTCTGCCCAAGCCGCAGACGGCGCGGGCACTGCTGATCGGTTTCCCCAGCGTGGAACAGGCCAGCAAGTGCGTGGCGGATGTGATCGCCGGCGGCATCATCCCGGCCGGGATGGAGATGATGGACAAGCTGGCCACCCAGGCCGCCGAGGCCTTTGTCCAGGTCGGCTATCCCCTCGATGTGGAGGCCCTGCTCATCGTTGAACTCGATGGACCGCAGGCCGAATGCGATCACCTGTGTGCCGAGGTCCAGACCATCGCCAATGCCAGCGGCGCCGTGTCATGCCGCACCTCCACCAGCGAGGCTGAACGGCTGGCATTTTGGGCCGGGCGCAAGGCGGCGTTTCCGGCCATGGGACGGCTGGCACCCGACTTCTACTGCATGGACGGCACCATACCTCGCCGCAGGATGCCTGAGGTGCTGGCCCGGATGGCGGAGATGTCGAAGTCATACGGCCTAGCCGTGGCCAATGTTTTCCACGCCGGCGATGGCAACCTGCATCCGCTTATTCTCTACGACGTCAATCAGCCGGGCCAGCTGGAACAGGCTGAAGCCTTCGGCTCCGACATTCTGCGGCTCTGCGTTGAGGTTGGCGGGGTGCTGACCGGGGAACATGGCGTGGGCGTTGAGAAACGCGACCTGATGCCGGTGATGTTCAGTGAGGCGGACCTCGCGCATCAGCAGCGGATCAAATGCGCGTTCGATCCCAAGCTATTGCTCAATCCGGGTAAGGTGTTTCCAGTTCTGCACCGTTGCGCCGAACTGGGCCGGATGCACATCCATGGCGGTGCCCTGCCCTTTCCGGACCTGCCCCGGTTTTGAACGCGTCCAGCTTGCCCAAGCCATCGACCTCCAATGACGTCATCGACGCCATCGCTGACGCTGTGCGTGCCGACGCTCCGCTGGAAATCCGCGGCGGCGGTAGCAAGGCCACGATCGGCGCTCCACGCAACGCCCCGATTCTGGATATGAGCGGCTTTGACACCGTGATTGACTATGACCCCGCCGAGCTGGTGCTGACCGCCGGAGCGGGAACACCCCTTTCAGGGATCTCGGCTCTGGTTGAGAGCGAAAATCAGATGCTCGCCTTCGAGCCGTTCGACCACGGACCGCTGTTGGGTCAGGTTGCGGGTGCGGCGACCATCGGCGGGGTCATCGCCGCCGGGGTAGCCGGATCGCGCCGCGTCTCAGGCGGCGGTGCGCGCGATCACCTGCTCGGGTTCGAAGGCATCTCCGGGCGTGGTGAGCGCTTCGTCGCCGGTGCCAAGGTGGTCAAGAACGTTACTGGCTACGATTTGCCCAAGCTGGCGGCGGGGAGCTGGGGGCGTCTTTTCGCCATGACCCAGCTGACGCTGAAGGTGCTGCCGCGCGGCCGTGAGTCAGCCACCTGTATCGTTGAGGGCCTCTCGCCAACGCAGGCCGTTGCCGCCATGGCTCGGGCCATGGGCTCGCAGGCTGATGTCTCTGCCGCAGCCTATCTTCCCGCCGCCCTCGCCGGCGGCGCTTCGCTGACCGCCCTACGTGTCGAGGGCTTTGGCCCCTCGGTGGCGGCTCGCTGCACCATGATCGAGGTGGCCTTGGCTGAATTCGGCGCGGTCGGGAGGGTCGACGCCGCGACGGCTGGCAAGGTCTGGACCGATCTGCGCACCCTGGCCCCCTTGGCTGGAACCGCCCCGCTCTGGCGCATCGCCACCCCGCCTTCCACCGCCCCATCCCTGGTGGCTGCCCTGGAGCCGTTCGGCGCTCAATGGCTGTTCGATTGGGCTGGCGGCCTGACTTGGCTGACGTTAGACGGCGACCCGGCCCGGGTGCGAGCAGCGGCGGCGGCCGCCAGCGGCCACGCGATACTGGTTCGCGCGCCCGAAGCGATGCGCCGAATTGTGCCGGCCCTTCATCCGCAAGCGAACGGCGTGGCCGCGCTAGAGGCCCGCGTGCGCCGCGCCTTTGATCCGAACGGGGTGTTCGAGACCGGCCGCTTCCATGAGGTGGCCAATGCAAACTAGGTTCACGGCCGCCCAGCTGGCCAAGCCGGAAATGGCCTCATCAGAGAGCGAAATCCGCAAGTGCGTGCACTGCGGGTTCTGCAACGCCACCTGCCCGACCTACCAACTGCTCGGTGATGAGCTCGACGGGCCGCGCGGCCGCATCTACCTGATGCAAGACATGCTGGAAAATCAGCGCGTGCCGTCTCCAGAGGTGGTCAAGCATATCGACCGCTGCCTCTCATGCCTCGCCTGCAAGACGACCTGCCCGTCCAGCGTCAACTACATGCACCTGGTCGATCACGCTCGTGCCTATATCGAAGAACACTACCGCCGCCCGCTGATTGACCGCGTGTTGCGCGCCGTGCTGGCTTTTGTCCTGCCGCACCCAAAGCGCTTCCGCATGGCCCTAGGCCTGGCGAGATTTGGCAAGCCGTTTGCACCGCTGGTCAACACCATGCCTGGCCTAAAGCCGGTGGCCGCCATGCTGGCCCTGGCACCGAATCGACTCTCGCCACCGTTGAGTCCCCAAGCCTCATGCGCTGCCAGTTCGAAGGGCCGTGTCGTCCTTCTGCAAGGCTGCGCCGAGCCGGTGCTGGCACCGCAAGTGCGCGCCGCCGCTGTGCGGCTGATCAATCGCGCCGGCTATGACGTGGACTTCGCATCCGGCGAAGTCTGCTGCGGGGCGCTGGTGCATCACCTGGGCCGCGAGGACGAGAGTCTGCAAGCGGCCCGGCGCAACGTCGACGTCTGGACACGACAAATCGAGGCCGGCGGATTGACGGCCATCATCGTCACCACGTCGGGTTGTGGCACGACGATCAAGGACTATGGCTTCATGCTGCGCGCCGATCCGGCCTATGCAGAGAAGGCGGCAAGGGTCTCTGCCCTGGCCAAGGACGTCAGCGAATTTCTCGCTTCCATCGCCCTGCCGACGGGTGATGGGCGAGGCCTGACCGTCGCCTACCACGCCGCCTGCTCGCTTCAGCACGGCCAGAAAATCACCGATGCGCCCAAACGCCTGCTGATCGCCGCCGGCTATGCGGTGAACACGCCCGCCGAGGCTCATCTGTGCTGCGGTTCGGCCGGGACCTACAACATCCTGCAGCCTGAGATCGCCGCAAAACTGGGTATCCGCAAAGCTGCCAACATCGAACGGCTGGCACCGGATGTCATCGCGGCCGGCAATATCGGTTGCGCCGTGCAGATCGGTGCCAGAAGCGCTATTCCCGTCGTCCACACGGTCGAACTTCTTGACTGGGCGACCGGCGGGCCCCCACCCACCGCCCTCTTATCCATGCAGTCCAGGAGTCCTCAATGACCCGCATCACACTTGATCTCGCCAACAAAATCATTGCCGGGGCTCAGGCCAAGGGCGCTGAGATGAAGATCAAGCCGCTGAGCGTTGCCGTGGTCGATGCCGGCGGACACCTCATCGCGTTCCAACGTGCCGACGGCGGGTCGCTCATGCGGTTCCAGATCGCGGCAGGCAAGGCGGCCGGCGCTCTGTCGTTTGGCGTCTCTTCCCGCAAGGTGGCCGAGATGGCCACAGACCGGCCGACATTCTTCGCCGGCGTCGTCGCCGCCGCACCCCTTGGGGCCATCGCCGCGGCAGGCGGTGTGATCATCGTGGCCGACGGCTTAGCGATCGGTGCCGTCGGCGTGACCGGCGACACCTCCGACAATGACGAGCTCGCCGCCTTGGCGGGCATCGCCGCCGCCGGCCTGACAGCGCAAGCCTAGGAAACCGCGATGCGTGAGACGATAGAAAAGGCGGGCCTTAGGGTCTCCGCGCCACTGGCCCGGTTCGTGGACAATGAGGCCCTGCCTAGAACCGGCCTTGACCCGGCGGTGTTCTGGACGGGCGTGGCCGACATCTTCGATCGCTTCACCCCCGAAAACGCCGCGCTGCTCGCGACGCGTGACCGCCTGCAGGCCCAGATCGATGATTATCATCGGGCTAGTCCGGGGCCGGTCGATCAGGCGGAATACCAGGCCTTTCTGAGAGAAATCGGTTACCTGGCCCCGGAGCCGTTGCCGTTTCAGATCGCATCGGACCATGTCGATGACGAGGTTGCGCGTTTGGCTGGGCCACAGCTGGTGGTGCCGGTTCTCAACGCCCGCTTCCTGATCAACGCCGCCAACGCCCGCTGGGGCAGCCTGTACGATGCCCTATACGGCACCGACGCCCTCCCCGGAACGGCGCAAGGCAAGGGCTACGATCCGCAGCGAGGCGCGCAAGTGATTGCCTGGGCCAAGGCCTTCCTCGATCAGGCCGTACCCCTGCGCGATGGCAACTGGGCCAGCGCCGGTGCCCTGTCGGTCATCGACGATACCCTCAGGATCGGATCGACCAGCCTGCAGGACGCCACGGCCTTCGCGGGCTATCGTGGCACCCCTGAGGCGCCCGACGCCGTGCTGCTGAAGCACAACGGCATCCACATCGAACTTGTCATCAATCGCGCCCACCCGATCGGCAAGGACGATGGCGCGGGCATAGCCGACGTGGTGCTAGAATCGGCACTCTCCACGATCGTCGACCTGGAGGATTCCGTCGCGGTCGTCGACGGCGAGGACAAGGCCCTGGCCTATGCCAACTGGTTGGGGCTGATGAAGGGCGACCTGACGGCCACCTTCGAAAAGGGCGGCAAGCTGATGACACGGGCCCTGGAGCCCGACCGGACATACGCCGGTGCTGACGGCAAGCCGATCTCCTTGCCCGGCCGTAGCCTGCTGTTCATCCGCAACGTCGGCCACCTGATGACGACGCCGGCAATTGTGCGCGCCGACGGCAGCGAGGTGTTCGAGGGAATCCTCGACGGCATCATGACAAGCTTGGTCGCCCTGCACGACCTTCAGCGCAACGGCGCCTTCATCAACAGCCGCGCCGGTTCGATCTATATCGTCAAGCCTAAGATGCACGGCCCGGACGAGGCCGCCTTCGCAGATCGTCTGTTCGACGCTATCGAGGACCTGCTTGGCCTAAAGCGCTATTCAATTAAGCTAGGACTTATGGATGAGGAGCGCCGCACCAGCGCCAACCTCGCTGCCTGTATCCATGCGGTGAGGCACCGCATTGTCTTCATAAACACCGGCTTCCTCGACCGCACCGGCGACGAGATGCACACCTCCATGCACGCAGGTGCGATGGTGCCAAAGGCCGAGATGAGGGCCCTGCCCTGGATCGCCGCCTACGAAGACCGCAACGTCCAGATCGGCCTGGCCTGCGGCCTTTCCGGCAAGGCTCAGATCGGAAAAGGCATGTGGGCCGCGCCCGACCGAATGGCGGACATGCTGGCGCAGAAAACCAACCATCCGATGGCGGGGGCCAATACGGCCTGGACCCCCTCGCCGACGGCGGCGACCCTGCATGCCACCCACTATCACGCGATCGACGTGTTCAAGCGCCAAGCCGAACGCCGGGCAGAACCCGTGGCAAGTCTGGATAAACTGCTGACCCTTCCGCTCGCGGTGGGCCGCAACTGGAGCGAGAAGGACGTGACCGACGAGCTCGACAATAACGCCCAGGGCATTCTGGGTTATGTCGTTCGCTGGGTGGACCAGGGCATCGGCTGTTCCAAGGTGCCCGACATCCACGACATCGGGCTGATGGAGGACCGCGCCACCCTTCGCATCTCCAGCCAGCACATGGCCAACTGGCTGATGCACGGCGTTTGCACAGCCGACCAGATCGACGCTGCTTTCAAGCGTATGGCCGCCAAGGTCGACGCCCAGAACGCCAGCGATCCGCTATATCGGCCGATGAGCGGCCATGCGGCGACCAGCCTGGCCTTCCAGGCGGCACGGGCCCTGGTTTTCGAGGGCGTCAGCCAGCCCAATGGCTACACCGAGCCGCTGTTGCACCAGTTTCGAGCGCGCGTGAAAGCCCACTGAAATGAGTTTCAGCCGTCTGGTCTGGCCCTGTGAAATCTCGAGTACGCCTGGCCTCTTGTGTACCTGCGCTATTCTGTGAACGATTAGATCACCGCCACCTACTCGGGTGAGACAGAGCGGTAGGACATTGGGAAGCGAGATGTTTCACCAGCTGCTGACGCCGGTTGCCGGCAATCTGGGCCTATCCTTTCTGGTCGCCCTGATCCCCATTGCCACGGTCCTGGTAATGCTTGGCGTGATGCGTCGTCCAGCGTGGCAGGCGTCTCTGGCCGGACTGGCGCTGGCCCTGATCCTCGCCGTAACGGTGTGGAAGCTGCCAACGCACCTCGCCTTGAACAGCGCCGCCGCCGGTATGACGTTCGCGGTTTGGCCGATTATGTGGATCGTGTTCAACGCCCTAACCCTGTTCAACGTGGCTGTCTCGTCCGGGCGGTTCGACGCTTTCCGCGACTGGATCATCGCCAACCTGCCTAATGACCGGCGCGTGGTGCTGGTCGTGATCGGTTTCTGTTTCGGCTCGTTGTTGGAGGGCGTGGCCGGGTTCGGCACACCGGTGGCGATCACCACAGCCCTGCTGGTCATGGTCGGTTATCCGGCGCTGGAAGCCTTGACCTTCACCCTGATTTTCAACACCGCGCCGGTGGCCTTCGGCGCACTGGGGGCACCGGTCGTCACGCTCGCGGCTGTGACCGGACTGCATGACACCACACTCGGTGCGATGATCGGGCGTCAATTACCCTTCATAGCCCTGCTGCTGCCGTTCTATGTGATGGGCGTCTATGGCGGGTTGAAGTCGCTGAAAAGCCTTTGGCCACTGCTGCTGGTGGCCGGTTCAAGTTTTGCCCTTGGCCAGTTTGTGGCCTCGAACTACCTGGCCTACAATCTGACCGACGTTTTCTCGGCCCTGGTTTCGTTGGCGGTAACCCTGGTGTTCCTGCGCTTTTGGAAGCCGGAACACGACCCCGCATTCGCCATCCTGCACACACCGAAAGTGGCCGGCGATGAGCGCGTCATTCCCGCCTGGCAGGGATGGCTGCCCTGGGTGACCATCTCGATCGTGGTGGTGATCTGGACCCTGCTGAAAATCAACTTGATCGGCGACACCAAGATCCCGTGGCCCGGGCTGGACAAGGCCATCTACATCAGCCTCTACGACAAGCCCTATGCGGCGGTTTGGGATTTCCAACCCTTGGCCTCGGGCACGGCCATTCTGGTTTCGGCGATCATCACGGCGGGCATGGTGGGCCTTGGTGCCAAGGGCTATTTCGTCGCCGTCGCCACGACCTGGAAACAGATCCGCGTCGCCATCCTGACCG
>CAISYT010000208.1 GCA_903889785.1 uncultured Caulobacterales bacterium | reverse complement strand
GCCTCGGACTCGGGGCCGAAGATCACGAAATCCTTAAACACAAAGCGGATGTCCGGGTTGGCCTTGATCAGCTTGACCACCTGGGGCGCAGCCAGCTTGCAGTAGCCGCACTGATAGTCGAAGAATTCCACGACCGTGATCTTGCCGGTCGGATTGACCACGAAGTCGCGTGGATCGCGCTCTAGCGCTGCCTTGTGGCTGCGAATTTTAGCGATTGCGGTCTGTTCGGCCTGGTCTTGCTTTTGCTGCTGTAGCTTCCCAATTGCCTGCTCGACCACCTCGGGGTGGGCCATGAGATAGGCCTGTACCTTTTCGCCGAAGGCCGGATCGTCTGCGGCATGGGCGACGGGCTTGCCACAGGCGGTCAGGCAGAGGGCTAGGACGGCGATTGTGAAATGGCGCAGAATGGTCATCGAAAATCCTTGATCGTGTCGTTGCCTGACGTCAACCGCGCTGACCTCGGCCACCCTGCTGCCGGGCGGCGGGTTCAGACACCATGACGATGTCGTTGGCACGGCGCCATTCGGGCGTATCCTTGCCAAGCTTCTCCTGAGCCCTCTTGGCAAAAGTATAGGCTTCGCGCGCGGCACCCAGGTAGAAATATTCCTCTGCGGTGGCTAGTCGGGCCTGCCCGTCCTCACCCAGCTTGTCATAGGCGTCGGCCATCAGACGCCATGCGACAGAATTGTCGTTTTCCTGGTTAAGGGCCAGTTTGAGTTGCTGAATCCCTTCCTGCGCCTTGGCCCGGTCGCCCATTCCGATCAGTGTCTGACCCAGGTTTATGCGCAGCAGCGGCGCCTCGGGCTTCAGGGCTACAGACTTGCGCTGCGGGGCCTCGGCCTCCTTTGGCCGACCGAACTCGAACAGTACCTGGCCCTTGAGCTCATAAAGATACGGGTTGTCGGGCTGTTGGGCGAGCAGGCCGTCGATAAGGCGCAGCGCATAGTCCGGCTGGCGGTTCTGGTAGTAGGCGATAGCGCGGGCGTAGCGAGCTGGGTAGCTCTGATCCTTTTCCTTGTAGTTGATCAGGGCTTGGGTCGGGTTGATGAACCCTTCCAACTTGGCCTTCATGATCTCGTGTTCTGCAAGGTCCTGGGGCGTATCGACCGCATTGTAATGGGGTTGTTTTTCTATCCTTGAGCGCAGTAGGTCGATCCGCTCTGAGGATATCGGGTGGCTCTGAAAATAGGGGTAGCGGCGGGCCTGGCTGAACACCTCCTGGTAGCGGAAATTGTCGAAGAAATCGACGATGCCCTGACCGCTCATGCCGGCGGCCTCAAGGAATCCGGCTCCGGCCTGATCGGCTCGGCCCTCCTGCTCGCGGCTGTAGCCCAGGGCACCGAGCGTGCCGAAATAGTTGGCGTTGCTCATCAGCATGGCCCCGGCCTCGCCCGCGCCGGCTAACATCGCCAGCACGCCCAAGCCCATGGTCAGCAGCATGGGCGTCATGCCCGCGCGCATCATCTCGGCCGATCGGGCCGGATGGCCGCCGGCCATGTGTCCAGTTTCGTGGGCGATGACCCCCATCAACTCGTTGGGGTTTGAGGTCTGTAGGATCAGTCCTGTGTTGATGCCGATCTGCTGGCCCGAGGTGGTGAAGGCGTTGAGTTCCTTGTCGCCAACCAGCAGAATCCGCACATCGCGCGGATCATAACCGGCGACGCGGAATATTGGATCAGCGTCTTTGTGCAGGATCTCCTCGATCTCGGTATCGCGAATTAGCGACGGTCCACCGCCGCCGCTGCCTTGAGCCGAGATCGGAGATGTCCAGCTGATGCCCAGGCCGAGGCTGAGCGCCGCCAGGCACACTGTCGCGCGGCCGCGTGTCTGCTTTCGGGTGACTTGGGCGGTTTTGGCCGTCATCGCTCGATTCTCCAGGTCGTCTCCCTAAGTCCCCTGCGGGGCAGCCTAGACCTTGATCAGGCTTTGCGCCACCAACCAGAACGCGGCTTGGGCGGTGGGGTATTGATCTCGGCTGGATCAGGCTCGGCCGGTGCCGTGGGCACCGAGATGGCCGCCAGTTCGGGCGCAGTGGCTTCGACAATTGCTATTGCCGCCGGAGCCGCCTTCTTGGCGCCTGGCTTGCGGGCCAGTTTTTCGGCCGGGGCATCGCTTATTGGTGCCGGCTCGGCGACGGTCTGTTCAACTACCGCGACGTCCTGCGATTGAGCCGCGGGTACCGCAATCGCCGCTGGCGCGGTGACAGCAGGTTCGGCGGCCTCGGATGTTTCCACTCGGTTGCGCATGCGCCCACCGCGACCACGACGGGCCGGCTTGGGTGCATCGGCGGGTACAAGTTCGACCCACATGTCCTGCGGCACGTCCGTATTCACGATCGGGGCAACATCGGTCGCGCTGACCTGTTGAGTAGCCGGTGCGGGCAGCGATTCCTGACGCTGGCCACGGTCGCCACCGTCTCGCTTTTCCAGAGCGGCGATATCGTGCCAGACGAAGGTATCATCGCCAAAGGGCACGCGCGGGCGCATCCATTGGAAGTCTTCCGATGGGCGTCCGTCTTCGCGACCACCGCTATGGCGACCCCCGCGACGTCCGCGGCGGCGGCGGCGATGGCCGTCCTCGCTGTAGTCGCCATCATTCGGCTGGGCGCCTTCCTCTCGGAAGCTCCGCGGCTCTGCTGTTTGCGCGCCTTCACGCGGTTCGCGGTCGTCACGGCGTCCGCGGCGGCGACGACGACGGCCGCCGCCGCTCTCATCATCGTGTCGCGGTTGATCGCGGCGTGGATTGCTCACTCGATCGCTGGCTTGATCATCGTCTGTATCCTCGCGCTCGGCGGCGTCGTCTTCGTTGGCTAGGTCCTCGACGAAATCGATGTCGTCATCGGCCGGGTTGGTCGTAGAGGCGTCCAGGCGCGCGATCAGGGCATCGTCACGGCGGGCTTCCCCGGTTGCGGTGCGTTCGATTTCGTTTTCGGTCAGATGCAAACGAGCATCGATCAATACCGTGACGAAAACGCCGTGACCCTGGTACACGCGCTCCAAGTAGGAGCGCTTCTCATTCAGGACATAGAGGCCAACATCGGCATTGACCTTCAGGGTCACCTCGCCGCTACCTTTGATCGCTTCCAGCTCCAAAGTCCGCAAAGCCGAGAGAGCTGCCGATTCAACGGTGCGCATCCGGCCCGTACCCTGGCAATGCTCGCAGCTATGGGTGGTGGATTCCAGCACGCCCGAGCGTCGGCGCTGACGGC
>CAISYT010000207.1 GCA_903889785.1 uncultured Caulobacterales bacterium | reverse complement strand
TCGGTATCCTCCCCATGGCCATATTCGTTTTCCCACGGATCGACCCACACATATTGATTATCCCATTGGCCGCCGCCAGACCGATCCGGATAGTCGTCGGCCTGCCAGTATTGGAGCGCGAGGCGAACTGGCTGCGTGGTATTCACGGCGAGCGGTGCCGCGTTACTCGTCGTGGAGCCGACGTAGTTTGAGACGACCACCGTGTAGCCGGGGGCGCTGGCCGCAGCGCCCGCCTGCACGTTGAAAAGTGTATAGCTCGTCGACGTCGCGCCGGGGATGGTCGAGTTATTTTTCCTCCATTGATAGCTCAGCGCACCAGTGCCCGTCGCCGCGACCGAAAATGTCACCGTGGCGCCAGCTGTCACGGTCTGCGCCACGGGCTGATGTGTAATCACGGGCGCGGAATTGATGGCCAGAACGGCGGCACCACTCTGCATGCTATTGGCACTGTTTCCGACCACCACGCTGTAGCTGCCGGCATCGGCTGTTTGCACACCGTTGAGCGTGACGGAGGCACCGTTGGCACCGGCGATTGAACTGCCATTTTTCAGCCATTGATAGTTGAGGGGCGCCGAACCCGTTGCGGAAACATTAAACGTCACATTCGCCCCGGGATTCACGGTCATGCTCCCGGGAGACATCGTGATCACCACCGGCACCGGCGTTGTGACCAAGACTTCGTTGCTGGCGGCCGAATAGTTGCCGGAGAAGTCCCGCGCCTTGACAGACATGAGGTAGTTTCCACCTGCGGAAAGCCCCGTCACCGAGACTCCGGCGACATTGTTGCCGAGGGGAATATCGGTCGTAGCACCGCCGACCACCGGCCGCCAGTAGACGTGCTGCTCCCCGATATCTGTGGAGTTTGAGATTGTCCACGCAAGCACAGCCCGAGTTGCTGTCACCCCGGTCAAGGCTAGGTTCGTGGGAGGGTTCGGTGGCGTGGTATCACCCATCACGGCGAGCGGGGCCACATTGATGATCGACTGGAGGTTATAGGGATCGTTGACCTGCGTCTTGAAATAATACGTGCCGATTTTCGTCGGGGTGAACGAAAAATTCACGACGGTATTTCCCGTGCCCGCCGCGTAGGAGCTGATCGTGAGGGCCACCCATTCGTTCGGGCCTTGGTCCGGCCCACGATACCACAGCCAATGCTGCGTGGCGTTCCCATCAGGATCGGAGCCGGCACCGGACAGGACAACCGCCTGGCCCAGCGTCATCGTCGCTGCGGTCGAGACCAGCGTCGGCGGCGCGGGCGGGCGGTTGTTCAAGGTGACATCGAGGATATTGCCGAAGCCGACATACGGCCAGTTTTCCACGCCGGCGGTGTCCCGCGCGATCACGACATATTGGTAATTCCATTTCCACGGGCTGCCGCCGACACGGGTGTAAGTCTTGCTCACCGGTCCGCCGGCGCTGGGCACCGTGTCGAAGTGCTGATAGTTCTGCCGTTGCACCCAGGTTCCGGAAACATCTTCCCACGCGTATTCATAGGCGCGGAGTTCCCGCAGGTTGCCATCGGGATCGGAACCGGAGGCGGTGAACGAATAGGATTGGCCGATATAGGTGTTGATCGCGGCGGTGTTCCAACTCGAATTCGGCGGGGAATTCGCGACATGGACCGTGTGGGAGATCGAGCCCGAACTCTTGCCCGTGGCATCGATCGCCTCGGCCCGGTAGGTGACGGGCGCGTAGGACCCCGCGTAGTCACTGTTGTCCGAGTAGGCGTTGGCCTGCGAGCCGTTGAGTTCAAACGCCCACGGCACCTCGTCGCGATAAATATTTACCGTGAGCAGATTCCCATCCCCGTCCTGGCCGCGGGCGCGAATGGCATAGTAGGTCTGGAAATTGACGACGGCGGGATTGACCTCCCACGTGATCGTCGGCTTCCGATTGATGGTCACATTGTGATAGATCCACGGCGAACTCGCTCCGCCGCCATCAAGTGCCCGGGCCTGATATTGGACGGAGGCTCCGCCGGTATCGCTGGTCTCATTGCCGGAATAATTGGAATAGCCATTGCCCCCGCCGACAAAAGCAAACGGAGTCCAATTTTTGTAGATGTCGACCCGAGTCAGGTTCCCATTCGAGTCCGAACCCAGCGCCTGAATATAATAAGGCTGGTCCGCCTGAACGATCGAGTAGGCATTGGTCCATTGGATGTTGGGTGCGTTGTTGGCGGCGCCCCGCACGGAGACGGTCACGAAGGTGCGGGGGCCGATAGCGACAGCCGTGGCATAGTCGGAAGCATACAGCACCCAGTAGAGTTCAACCGTAAACGAGCCGACGCCCGGCACACTCGTCAGGCGGCCACCGTTGTTGTTCCAACCGTCGATCCCGTGGAAGTTGGGCTGAAACTTGGCCCGCAATTTATAGGGATAGGGCAACGATTCGTTCGTATAGATATAGGGCAGATCGTTGAGCGGAAAGGTCGTCGCGCTCAGCCACATCGCGGCACGCGCATCGGCCAGCACGACGCCGACGAAGGAAATCAACAGGACAAGCCGGCGCAGGAATTTCATCGGGCGTGAGGTTCACCGCGGCCTCACTGCGCGGCAGCGGCCAAGAGCGCGGCCAGGGCCTCGGGCGAACCCCCGCCGACGAACACGCCTTTGCGGTCGACGACATAGACGCCGGGAACTTTGGTGATCTTCAGCTGCGCAGGCAGCGGCCCCGCCAGACTGCGTTTATCGTAGTAGGCCACCCCGCCGATCCCACTTTTTGCTTTCGCGGCTTTTCCGGCGGCCACGTCTTGATCTAGATTGACGGACACCAGCACCGCAGAGGGTGGCAGCAGCGTCTTGATCTTCTGATCGGCATCGGCTGACGGAGCCCATGACGCCCAGGCATAGAAAACAACGATTTTGCCCTTATAATTCGGCACACTGCGAAACGCGCCACCCTCATCGGTCCACTCGGTGGCCAAT
>CAISYT010000206.1 GCA_903889785.1 uncultured Caulobacterales bacterium | reverse complement strand
CAACTCGTCGTTCAGCCAGGCCGACGTGGCCTTCGTCATCGGCGCCAACGACGTCACCAACCCGGCGGCCAAGACCGACAAGACCAGCCCGATCTACGGCATGCCGGTGCTGGACGTGGAGAACGCGAAAACCGTGCTGTTCATCAAGCGCGGCATGGCGGCCGGTTACGCCGGCGTCGAGAACGAGCTGTTCTTCCGCGACAACACCATGATGCTGTTCGGCGACGCCAAGAAGATGGTCGAAGAGATCGTCAAGTCGCTGTAAGGCGCACCGCAAGCAGTTCGAAAAGGCCGCCTCTAGCGGCCTTTTCTTTTGGCACTGAGCGGTTGCAATCCGCTGCGCCGCCGTCTGCTACGGGTGGGAAGAGGTCATTGCTTTAAAACTGATAGGACCCATCCGATTAAAATTAGCACCGGAAAGAAAAGAAGAGGACCCGCCAGCCCGAACCAATAAAGCCAAAACCGAACTGGAGCCTCCGAACGAAAAGGTGGCCACCACTCGCCTGATCGACTTTTCCGCCTGGGCCAGAGTTTTCCAGTCCATATTGCTGTTACAAGCATTCCTGCGTTGCAAAGCAAACCGACCAAAAAGACGGCGGTCCAGAGGACACCGAGTGCGGTCCAGAGGTAGCTGAGCAATGCGGAGATTGAGGTCATTGGCGAATCTAAGTCGAAATCTTGATCGCAAGCAACCGAAGGGAGCGCGCTGTCTCAGTCTGAAACGGGTCGATGGCAGACACCTGCGGTGCAACGTTGTGTAAACCCAGAATGGCCATTTTCTTTTGTCTCGGCTTGCAATCGCATGCTACCAAACCGCCATGATGAAGCGCCCCAACACCATCCTGTGGATTATTCCCGGTCTCCGCGACCGGGGCGGTGCCTGATTCAGCATCCCGACCGGCCGCGCGAACGACGCGCCGCCGGTTTCCCGTGAACGCGATCGCTCCCATTGCAAGGAAAGATCGCATGACAAGCCAGACAGTCCCCCCATCCGCGCCGGCGCCGCGCCTGCTGATCGGCTATGCCCTGGGCGCGCTCGGCTCGGTCCTGTTCGCCACCAAGGGCGTCGCCATCAAGCTGGCCTATGCCGAGGGCGTCGATACCGAGACCCTGTTGGCGCTGCGCATGCTGCTGTCGCTGCCGTTCTACCTGGTGGTCGGCGCCGTATCTCTGCGCGGCCGGGCCGCGGGCGGGGCCGAGCCGCTCGGCCGGAGCCTGGTGGCAAAGGCCGGTTTGGTCGGCATCCTCAGCTACTGGTTCGCCAGCTACACCGACTTCCTCGGGCTGAACTACATCTCGGCCCAGCTCGAGCGGCTGATCCTGTTCACCTATCCGTTGTTCACGGTGCTGTTCGGCGCGCTGCTGTTCCGCCAGCATGTGCGGCCCCGGGCGCTGTTCGCCTTCGTGTTCTCCTATGCGGGGCTGGCGCTGATCTTCGCCGGCGCGCCGGCCGGCAGCGGTGATTCGCTGCTGATCGGCGCGAGCCTCGTCATCGCCTCGGCCATCGCCTTCGCGCTCTACCAGCTGCTGGCCAAGCCGCTGATCGGCCGCATCGGCCCCAGCCTGTTCACCTGCATCGCCATGAGCGCCGCGTCCATCGTGGTGGTCGCCCAGTTCCTGCTGACCCATCCTGT
>CAISYT010000205.1 GCA_903889785.1 uncultured Caulobacterales bacterium | reverse complement strand
GTGAGATCGGGGTTCGCGGTATGTATCGGTTCTGAGTCTTAGACAGTGCACCTAGGCTGTTGCATGCAGCCTAGGTGTCGACCCTGAATGGCGGTTTCGCCTTCAGGGTCTTTTTTTGTCAGAAATCCGGTTCGCATGATTCCGATCTTATTAACCGGAGCCTGAACAGGCTTGCGGAGCAGAATTTGTCCGTTCTGCAGGTGAAAACGAGATAAGCTCGCCTTCAAGGGGTGCTGATGTATCGGATTAGGGCTCGGCCTATCCATGGCCCCGCTAGAACCCGCGCGATCGACTGCGAGATGAAAACAGGGCGCTTTACTAACCGCGATGCGCCTCTTTGGAGAGCGAATATGACCATGAAGACAACCTCTAAGCGCGCCCTCTCGCTGCTGGGAACGGCGCTTCTGGCTCTCATGCCTCTCATCGCGAGCGCTCAAACCGCTGCTGCGCCCAATCCTGAGCCCAATAACATTTTGCGGCCTAACCAAGATGCCACCTATAGCGCCGTAAAGGCCCATCAGACCGCTACGCTCCAGGCTATTACCCCTGTGACCGAGGCGGTATTACGCGCGCCCGCGGATGGTGACTGGCTGACTTGGCGCCGTACCCCGGCCAGTCTTGGGTTTAGCCCGCTCAAGCAGGTCAATAAGACCACGATTAAACAGCTGGGATTGAACTGGGCCTTCACCTTACCGGCCAGCGGCAATGAGATAACTCCCTTGGTTCATGACGGGGTCATATTCATCGCCAGCGGCAACATGGTCCAAGCGCTTGACGGCGTTTCCGGCCAATTGCTCTGGCAATATGTGCGCCAGCTGCCGCCGGCCCTGAATAATGGGCGGGCGACCATCATCAAGAATATCGCCATCTACGATGACCGCATTTTCGCCCCAACGGGGGATGGCCATCTCGTTGCCCTTGATGCCCGGTCTGGAAAGTTGTTGTGGGACCACACGGTATTGGGCGATGCCGAACTTAAGGCGCATCTCAGCCTGAATAGCGGGCCGATTGTCGCCAAGGGCAAGGTCATCATGGGGGCCACGGGGTGCAACACCTATCCTGGCGGCTGCTTTATCTTTGGCCTGGACGCCAACACGGGCGCAGAATCCTGGCGCTTTTCCACCATCGCCCGACCTGGCCAGCCAGGGGGCGACAGCTGGAACGGTGCCCCTGTCGAACAGCGTTTTGGAGGCTCGGTCTGGACCTCGGGCAGTTATGATCCAAAGCTGAATCTAGTCTATTTTGGTGTTGCCCAAACCTACAACACCGCCACCTTGCTCGGTGAGCAGCCGATCAAAGGGGGATCGAACGATGCGCTCTATACCGACTCGACTTTGGCGCTTGATCCAGAGACAGGCCGACTGGTCTGGCACTTTCAGCATCTGAACCGTGACATCTGGGATCTTGATTGGGCCTATGAGCGCACGCTCATAACCCTGCCGGTTAATGGGAAGCCAACCGATCTGGTGGTCACGGGGGGCAAGATCGCCCTGTTTGATGCCGTTGACAGAGCCACTGGCAAATACGCGTTCTCAAGGGATCTTGGGATACAAACCTTGATTACAGGCGTTGATCCGCAGACTGGCAAAAAGACGATCAATCCAACCCTTAACCCCGCCGCCAATGTTACCAAGTCTATCTGTCCTCACTCAGGTGGCGGACGAAATTGGCCGGCGACGTCGATCGATCCAGCCACCGATATTCTCTATGTGCAATTGTTCGAGACCTGCCAGGAGTTCACATGGCGTCCACGGAGCGCGGCCGAAACGGCGGCCGGTACGAACGACATGCAATGGGTGCTGAAACCCAAGCCTGAATCGGACGGTAAGTTTGGTCGCGTCCAAGCGATTAATCTGCGGACTGGCAAGACGGTCTGGACCCAACGCCAGCGCGCTGCCTTCGCAAGTTCTACATTGGTCACAGCCGGTGGCGTGCTTTTTGTCGGAGGCCGAGACCGCTATTTTAACGCCTTCGACTCGACGAATGGCAAGATTCTTTGGCGTCGGCGCCTGCCCGCCTCGCCCAGTTCCACCCCGGTCACCTATAGCGCGGGCGGGCATCAATATGTGGCTGTGGTGGCTGGAAATGGTGGCCCGGTGGCATGGAACACCCTCACGCCAGAGAACGACAATCCGGTGGGTGGCACGACCTTGATGGTCTTCAGCCTACCCGAGGCCAACGCACAGTAGGCAAACGCCGCTCCTGAAGAGTGCCGGTGGAAGGCTCTAGGGCAACGCACCTAGGCCTTCCACCCTCGCGCATCATCTCCCGCGAGCGTCTTCCTTCTTCGATCCTAGGCCGAATGCTGCCGCTGCGGCAATGAGCGCGGGAATGGC
>CAISYT010000204.1 GCA_903889785.1 uncultured Caulobacterales bacterium | reverse complement strand
TCTCAAACCAGAAGCCCGAGCAGCCCGCAGACCAGTCGCCGGTATTGGCATTCAGCGACGGTCCGAACATCGACGTAACCAGTAAACCGGTCTTGGCCGCGCGCATCAGGCCAGCCAGATCATGATCGCCGGTACTGAGCGTCAAGTTACTGGTCGAGACGCCGGGGGGGCCTGCGAGGCCTCGCGCCGCGTGGCCCGTAGTATGCAGGCCGAGCTGTTTAGCCGTGCCGGTATTGAGGAGCCAGGTGGTCAGCACGCCCTTGTCTATGATGGCGGTGCGCGCATTGGCCACGCCCTCATCATCGAACGGGCTGGAGCCCAGGCCGCGCACGATGTGCGGATCATCGATCAGGCTGACGGTTGTGGGAAATAGCGGGTCGCCCAGCCGGTCTTTGAGGAACGACACCCCACGTGCCACCGCTGCGCCGTTTATGGCCCCGATCAAGGGCCCAATCAGCGAGGCCGCCAGACGGTTCTCGAAGATCACCGGCGCTGTGATCGAAGCGATCTTGCGGGCCCCGAGCCGTTGAACCGCGCGCTTGCCGGCCTCGGCACCGATTTCGGCCGGGGCGGGCATGTCCTCGCGCCAGCGTGTGCTGCGATAGTCGCCGCCCCGCTCCATGGTCGAACCCTCGCCAGCAATGGCGGTGGCCGAGAGCGAGAAGCCACTGGCCCGATGCAGGCCGGAAAAGCCGCCGCTCGTGATCAGTCGCCATTGTGACGACGAGAACCCAGACGAGGCCCCCGAACTGTTGCTGACACCCTCTACGGCCCGCATGACCTCCTCGGCAGCGCGCG
Organism: uncultured Caulobacterales bacterium; assembly: GCA_903889785.1. Taxonomy (GTDB): domain Bacteria; phylum Pseudomonadota; class Alphaproteobacteria; order Caulobacterales; family Caulobacteraceae; genus Caulobacter. Next base: position 8,568 of record CAISYT010000204.1, on the reverse strand, counting down.
CCTCGGTCTCCAGCATTTCCGGATCGGGCTCGGTCGGATCGAACAGTTGCAGCTCTGGCAATGACCCCCGCGCCAGGCGGTCGCTCGGGGCCAGGCTGGCATAGGGATCTTCCGGTGCCAGGCGGGCCATGGCCACGGCACGCTCGACCAGGTTGGCGCGGGCCTGGGCCGAGATGTCCGAGCCCGAGACTGTGGCCTGCTGTTTGCCGATAAAGACCCGCAGGCCGATGTCGCGCGATTCCTCGCGCTCTACCTCTTCCAGTTCGCCAAGGCGGACGGTGATCGAAAGCGAGGCGCCCTGCGCCCCGACAGCTTCGGCGGCATCGGCCCCTGCCTTGAGGGCGGCGGCGACGACGTCATTGAGCAGGTTTTCATCCATGGGCCGAGTTTATCGCGCGCTGCGTCGCAGCATTCAAGCGAAGCCTAGGCGATGGCGTAGAGCAGCAGCACCACGGCGGCAAACAGATAGCCCAGCCAGGTCAAGACGATGCCAAGCGCTCGCGGTACCGAGGCCCCACCGGTGTTGAACAGGCCCACCGCATGGATCAGGCGACCCGCGAACAGGAGCAGTCCAACGATGTGAATCGCCGCCACCGAGGCGTTGACTATCGCCAGCACGGCCAGGGCGGCCATGCCGGTAGGCACATATTCGGTGGCATTACCAAAGGTGCGGATCGCCCGCGCTAACTCGGGGATGCCGCCGTCGCCCAGGGCGATCTTGTGCTTCTGGCGCACCCGCACTACCAGGCCGGACAGCAGCAACAGCAGCAGTAAATTCAGGCCGACCCAAAGGGCGGCGGCGTGGCCGGAAGTGGTCAGGTCCATGGCGGCTCCGCTGGGTTTAGACCTGCATAGGCCCTATTTTCGCGCGCCAGGGCAAGGCTAGCCTAGCCCCATCCGCTGCCACTTTTCTGTGACGGCAGCTACCACGGCGGGGTCCATCTCGATCATGCTGCCCCATTCCCGGTTCGTTTCGCTGCCGATCTTGTTGGTGGCGTCCAAGCCGATCTTGCTGCCCAGGCCGCTGACGGGCGAGGCGAAGTCGAGATAGTCAATCGGGGTGTTCTCGATAACGGTGATGTCGCGGGCCGGGTCCATGCGGGTGGAGATCGCCCACATCACATCCTTCCAGTCGCGGGCATTGATGTCGTCGTCCACGACGATCACCCACTTGGTGTACATGAACTGGCGAAGATAGCTCCAGACCCCCAGCATCACGCGCTTGGCGTGGCCAGCGTAGGCCTTTTTCATCGATACAACCGCAATACGGTAGGAACAGCCTTCCGGCGGTAGCCAGAAATCCACCACTTCGGGAAACTGCTGCTGGAATAGCGGGATGAACACCTCGTTCAACGCCTCGCCCAACACGCTTGGCTCATCGGGCGGGCGGCCGGTGTGGGTGGTCAGGTAGATCGGGTCCTTGCGCATGGTGATCGCGCTTACCTCGAAGACCGGGAATTTCTCGACGCTGTTGTAATAGCCGGTGTGGTCGCCGTAGGGGCCTTCGGCCTCGTAGTCGTCGAGCAGCACATGGCCCTCGATCACCATTTCGGCCTGGGCCGGCACCATTAGCGGCACGGTCTTGGCCGGAACCAGGTCCAGCTTGGCACCACGCAGCAGACCCGCGAACTGGTATTCGCTCAACGTATCGGGCACCGGCGTCACCGCCGCCAGGATGGTGCCTGGATCAGCTCCGATCACGGCGCAGGCGGGCAGGGGATCGCGCCGACCGGCCTTCTTGTGGCGGCCGTAGTGCTGGGCACCGCCGCGATGGGCTAGCCAGCGCATGATGGTGCGGTCCTTGCCGATCACCTGCATGCGGTAGATGCCGAGATTGAAGTCATCCTCGGCGGAATGGCTGGGTCCCTTGGTCACGATCAGGGGCCAGGTAATCAGCGGGGCCGGCTCGCCGGGCCAGCAGGTCTGCACGGGCAGTTTGGTCAGGTCGATCTTGTCGCCGGTCCACACCACCTGCTGAACGGGGGCGGACTTCACGATCTTGGGCCGCATCGACATCACGGTCTGAGCCAAGGGCAGCATGTCGAGCGCGCCTTTTAGCCCCTTTGGCGGCGTCGGCTGGCGCAGGAAGGCCAGAATCTCGCCCACCTCGCGCAGCTCCGCCGCCGTGGTGCGTGGCTCGCCACCCAAGGTCACGCCCATGGCCACGCGCTTGACCGTGCCGAACAGGTTGACCAGGCAGGGGTAGGGCGAGGGGGTTCCGTCGGCCCGAACTGGATTTTCAAACAGCACCGCTGGCCCGCCGCTGTTCAGCAGCCGGGTGGCGATCTCGGTCATCTCAAGGACAGTGCTGACGGGCTCCGCCACGCGCACAAGTTCGCCCTGTTTTTCGAGGACGGCGAGGAATTCACGAAGGCTGCGGTAGGCCATGGCGTTCGTAAAGCACGGTTCCCCTCATCCGTCATCCCGGACCAAGGGCCAACGCCCTGTATTTCTCAGCCTCGGTACCTTACCGCTGATCCCACGCGAACGCCGGGTCGAGCCAGTCACCGGTTCGGCCGCCGGGGTGGGCCAGGTCGAAGATTGTCGCCATCTCGGTGTCGCTAAGCTCAAAGTCGAACACGGCAATGTTCTCGGCTGCACGGGTCGCGTTGCTGGTGCGGGGAATTGCAATCACCCCCTGCTGCTGAATCAGCCAACGCAGAGCGACCTGGGCAGCCGTCTTGCCATGCGTCTCGCCGATCGCGATCAGCACCGGATCGACCGACACCTTACCGCGTGCGATCGGCGACCAGGCGGTCAAGGTTGATCCCATATCGCGCGCCGTTTCCAGCACGGCCTGCTGGCTGAGGTAGGTGTGATATTCGACTTGGTTGGTGATCAGGGGCGCTTGCGAATAGCGGGCGGCCTCCTTGAACAGGGCGCTGGGGAAGTTGGATACGCCGATGCCGCGGGTCAGTCCCTTGGCCTTGGCGTCGTTCATGGCCGTGATGGTCTCCAGCAACGGCACAGCCGGGGAGGGCCAATGCAGCAGTAGCAGGTCGACCGGCCCGCCGAGGTGCCTGACGCTAGCCTCGGCCGCGCGCTGTAGGTCGCCGTCGCGGAAGCTGTCGGTCCAGATCTTGGTGGTCAGAAAGATGTCGTCGCGGGGGATACCGCTGGCGGTGATGCTGGCACCGACTTCGGCCTCATTGCGATAGATGAATGCCGTGTCGATATGGCGGTAGCCGACTTCCAGGGCGGTCTCGACCATGGATCGCGCGGCGGGACCATCCAGCTGCCATGTGCCAAAGCCGATGGCCGGGATACGCAGGTCTGCGGCAGAGACGGTGTGCATGGATGATCCTCGAAGCGTGCAAGGGACGGCGGGGGATTCTAGCCGCGACCGGCAAGCCGCACCAGGGCGTCAAACGGGTTGTGAGGGAAGGCATTCCGATGGCCTATTGCGGGGAATGATTCTGCGCGCCCAAATGCCACCCGTCCTTGTCCTCGGCGCGACCAGCCTGATCGGCCAGTTTCTGACGGCACGACTCACTCAGGCCCGCGTGGCCTATTTAGAGGTCAGCCGCCGGGCCTCGCAGCGGGATCAGCACTGGCTGCAAGCCGACTTGGCCGATCCCGACCTAGCCTCGAAACTGCCCGCATTGGATACCGTCTACAGCCTGAGCCCGATCTGGCTGTTACCCGCCGCGCTGCCCGCGCTTCAGGCGGCGGGCATGAAGCGCCTGATCGCATTTTCCTCGACCAGCCGATTTACCAAGCTAGATTCGTCTGAAGCTTCCGAGCGTGATGTGGCGCGGGCGCTCGCGGCGGGAGAGGCGCAGGTGGAAGCCTTCTGCCAGGCGCATGGCATCGACTGGATCATCCTCCGGCCCACCCTGATCTATGCCGAGGGACAGGATGGAAACGTCAGCCGCCTGGCGGCCATGATCCGCCGTTTCAGTTTCCTGCCGATCTCTGGCCGTGGCGAGGGCCTGCGCCAGCCCGTGCATGCCGACGATCTTGCCGCCGGGGCAATTGCGGCGGCGAGCAGCCCGGCTGCGCGCGGTAAGGCCTATAACCTGCCCGGCGGCGAGACCCTGACCTACCGTCAGATGGTCGCGCGTATCTTTGAAAGCTTGAGCAAGCCGGTGTCTATTTTAGCCTTGCCGCCCTGGCTTTGGCGGGCGGCGTTCGTGTTGGCTCGCCCGCTGTTGGGTCGTGCCACGGCGGCCATGGGGATGCGTATGGCCCATGACCTCGCCTTCGACGGCACTCCGGCGGCGCGCGATTTCGGCTGGACGGCGCGGGGTTTCCGGCCACGCTTTTAGAAGCCGCCGGGCCGCCAGGTTCCCGCAACAAGTCCGACGAACAGGATCAGTCCGGCCAGGGCGTTGGACTTGAACAAAATCAGCGCCCGCCGGGGTTTGCTGGCGTCAACGAGCGACGCCTGCCAGGAAAGGTGCAGGGCATATAGCCCGGCGAACGGCAGGAAGATCGGTCCGAGTTTCGCCGCCCAGGCCGCCGCCAGCACCATTACGAAATTGAAGGCATAGAAGGCCGTTACCGCTGGCTTCACCTTGCCACCCAGCCGCCGGGCAGAGGATTTGACCCCCACCATGGCGTCGTCCTCAATGTCTTGCAGGGCGTAGAGCGTGTCGTAACCCAGGGTCCAGGCAATCGCGCCGATATAGAGCAGGATTGGTGCCAGGCTTAGCCGCTGGGCGTCGGCGGCATAGCCGACCAGAATGCCCCAGTTGAAGGTCAGGCCCAGCCAGGCCTGCGGCCACCAGGTGATCCGCTTCATGAACGGATATGCCGCCACCAACAGCAGTGAGGCCAGGCCGAGCAGGATTACGGGAATGCCAAGGTTAAGCAGGATGAAGCAAGCGATGGAGCTCAGGGCGACGATGTAGGCCAGCACGCCGGGCCAAGTCACCTCGCCAGCAGCCAGGGGCCGTAGGGCGGTGCGGGCCACCTGCCGGTCGATCTTGCGGTCGATCAGGTCGTTGTAGGCGCATCCGGCGGCGCGCATCAGCGCGGCCCCCAGCGCCATGCTGAACAGCAGCCAGATGTTGGGCCAGCGGCCCTTTTCGGAAGCCGCCAGGGCCACCCCCTGGAGTGCTGGCAGCATCAAAAGCCATATCCCGACCGGCCGGTCATAGCGGCCAACTTTAAGCCAGGTGCGCAGCTTTCCCTTGGTGTAGCGATCGACCCAGTTGTCCGCCGTCGCGTCGGGGAGGGGCTCGCTCATCGCTCAAGCCGCCCATCGGTCAAGGCCGCGGACTCGAACTCAAACAGCACGGCAGGATCGTTCTCGCCGGCCACCTTGCGTAGGGTCTTATCCTTGCCACCAAGGGTCAAAAGCAGGTGGCGAATAATCGCCAGCCGTGCAGACTTCTTATGGTCGGCGCGGACACAGATCCAAGGTGCATAGGGCGTGTGCGTAGCGAGCAGCATCCTGTCTCTGGCCTTGGTGTAATCGTTCCAGCAGTCCTCGGCCACGGCGTCGAGCGCGCTGACCTTCAGCGCCATCAGCGGGTCCGTGCGGCGCGCCTTGAGGCGCTTGGCCTGTTCCTCGCGGCTGACATCGAGCCACAGCTTGATCAGGCGGATGCCCGAATCGACCAGCAGTTTTTCCACGTCCGGCGCCTGCTCGAGGAACTGTGCCTGCTCCTCTGGGTTAGAAAACCCCATCACGACCTCCACGCCAGCCCGGTTGTACCAGGAGCGATTGAAGATAACGACCTCGCCAGCCGTCGGCAGTTGATCGATATAGCGCTGAAAATACCACTGGCTGCGCTGCACATCTGAAGGCTTAGGCAGGGCGATAATGCGGGTGTTACGCACCGACATATGTTCGGCGATCCGTTTTATAGCCCCGTCCTTGCCGGCAGTGTCGCGGCCCTCCAGCACAACAACGATACGCTCGCCGGACGCGATGGCCTGTTGCTGGAACGCGACCAGAGCGGTCTGAAGGGCGATCAACTGGTCTTTGTATCTGGACATGACGTTCACCTTAGGGTGCGGACCTTAAACGCGGCTACTGGCGAAGCGAAGCATTCGACCCTAGATCATCGTCAATGATCCGGCTTTTCGTTTCCGATGTCTTGGCACTGGGTGCGCGCGTGGTCCCCCGTCCGGACCAGGCCCGGTACCTGACGGCCGTGATGCGGCTGACCCTCGGCGGCGAAGTCTTGCTGTTCAATGGCCGTGATGGTGAGTGGCGGGCCGTGCTCAGCGACGCGACCAAACGTGGGGTTGCCCTGATCTGCACCGGACTGAACCGGCCCCAGACCGTGGGGCCTGACCTCGATCTGATTATCGCCCTGGTCAAGCGCTCCCGCCTGGAAACCATCGTGGAAAAGGCCGCCGAGTTGGGTGCGCGCCGGGTTGTCCTGACTCAGTCTCGTCGCTCGAATGCCGACCGCGTTAGGGTCGAACGTCTTTCGGCCATAGCCGAAGAGGCCGCTGAACAGACCGGTCGGCTTGATGTGCCGGAAATCGTCGAGGTGCAGAAACTCGAACGAATCCTGAGCGCCTTTCCCGCCGAACGTGGTCTTTTGTATTGCGATGAGGCTGGCGAGGCACCGGACGCCCTGGAAGGGTTGCGGAATGCAACCTCCGTTGAGGGCGGCGGCTGGTCGATCCTGATCGGGCCCGAGGGCGGTTTTGCGCCTGAAGAGCGAGTGGTCTTGCGGGCCATGCCCAATGTCACGCCAGTGACGCTCGGGCCGCGTATACTGCGGTCCGACACCTCCGCCATCGCCGCGATGACGCTTTGGCAGGCGGCGATGGGTGACTGGCGCGGTGCCGATCCGGTGGCGTCCAACCGCCACAGCAGCTAGAGCAGTTTTCAAGAACGCTCGGCGGCGTGTTTGGCCGGATCTAGGGAGTAGCGCATGGACGCAGCGATCGATGAGCGCCCCTTGACGCCCGAAGACCTCGTGGCGTGGTTCGCCGACGGCTGCAAGCCTGCCAACACTTGGCGTGTTGGCGCCGAGCACGAGAAGTTCGGTTTCCACCGCGCCGATTATTCGACCGTCGCCTATGATGGGCCAAATGGCATTCACGCCCTCATGCAGGGGCTGCAAGACCGCTATGGCTGGAAACCGGTCATGGAAGCTCAGACCGTCATCGGCCTGCAGCGCCGCGGCGCGAATATCAGCCTGGAGCCCGGCGGCCAGTTCGAACTTTCCGGTGCGCCCCTGGAAACGATTCATCAGATCCGTGACGAGACGGTCAGCCATCTGGATGAGACCAAGGCTGTAGGCGGTGACCTCGGCCTTGGCTTCTTGACCCTTGGCTTCCACCCCACCATCCGCCGCGACCAGGCCGAAGTCATGCCCAAGGGGCGCTACGACATTATGCGGCGCTACATGCCCAAGGTGGGCGGCCTTGGCCTTGATATGATGCTGCGCACCTGCACGGTGCAGGCCAATCTGGATTTCGGCTCGGAAGCCGACATGGTGTGCAAGTTTCGCGCCAGCCTTGCGCTGCAACCCATCGCCACCGCCCTGTTCGCCAACTCGCCCTTCACCGAAGGGCACCCCAACGGCTTTTTGAGCACGCGCGCGAACGTCTGGACCGACACCGATCCCGACCGCACCGGCCTGCTGGATTTCGTATTCGAAGACGGCTTTGGCTTCGAGACCTATGCCCGCTATGCGCTCGATGTGCCTATGTATTTCGTCAAGCGCGACGGGAAATACATCGACGCCGCCGGCCAGTCGTTCCGTGATTTCATGGACGGCCGGCTGCCAGCCCTGCCGGGCGAACGCCCGCACCTGAAGGATTGGATCGACCACACCAGCACCCTGTTCCCGGAAGTGCGCCTCAAGAGCTATCTTGAAATGCGCGGTGCCGACGCCGGGCCGCCCGACATGCTGGTGGCCTTGTCGGCGCTGTGGGTGGGCATTTTCTACGATGACGCCGCCTTGAAAGCGGCCCTGTCGCTGATCAGCGGCTGGACGGCCGAGGATCGCGCTCGTCTTCGCGCTGATGTTCCGCGGCTGGGATTGAAGGCGACCGTGGCTGGACGAACGGTTCGCGATGTGGCGGTCGACATGGTCGCCATCGCCAAACAGGGTCTGTCCAGTCGGGCGCAGGCGTCCAATGCCGCAAATGACGAAACCGGCTATCTTGAAGTGCTGGAGGCCATAGCCGAGAGCGGCATGACACCGGCCGAGCGCCTGCTGGAGAAATTCCACGGCGAATGGAACGGCAATGTCGCCGCAGCCTTCAGCGACTGCGCCTATTGGTAAGGTCCGCCCACCTGACCGACTGGGTGGTGATAACCCTGGAGCCCCTGACTTGAACCGCAATGAACTGACCCTGCGCGGAATAATCCTGGGGGTGGCGATCACGGCAGTGTTCACGGCCGCCAACGTCTATCTGGGACTGAAGGTTGGCCTGACCTTCTCCACGGCAATTCCAGCCGCGGTGATTTCCATGGCTCTGCTGCAGCGGTTCGGCGGGGTAACGATCCAAGAAAACAATATCGTCCAGACGGTGGCCTCGGCCGCTGGCGCCATGGCGTCGGTGATCTTTGTGCTGCCTGGCCTGGTGATGGTGGGCTGGTGGACCAATTTCCCCTTTTGGCCGACCTTCGGCGTCTGCGCTTCGGGCGGC
>CAISYT010000203.1 GCA_903889785.1 uncultured Caulobacterales bacterium | reverse complement strand
TGGAGGCTATTTACGAGTTCCAAGTGCAGGACATGCCGGTGACCGTCGCGGTCGATGCCGGCGGCGGTGCCATCCACAAGAGCGGCCCGGCGCAATGGCGCGAGACAATTTTCCAGCGCAAGGCGTAGGCGTAGGCCAAATCGACGACCGTGGATCTGGATTTGATCTGGCGCATTGATTTTACAGAGGCGCGATAGACAGCTGTGGCGATTTCGTGACAGCGAAGGCGCTCGCTGGGGATAAATCATGGCGGACGAAGCGCAAGCGCCGGTCGAAATCGAGCTGAAATTCGAACTTGCGGCCGGCCAAACCCGGCGGCTGGCGCGGCATCCGGCCATGGCTGCGGTGGCGCGGCCACACCGCATGACCACGACCTACTTCGACACCCCCAGCTTTGCCCTGCGCCAGGCGGGGTTCAGTCTGCGGGTGCGGCGCGTCCGCGGTCGCTTTGTTCAAACGGTAAAGCGCGACCGTGAGGGCCTGTTCGACCGCGACGAATGGGAGAGTGTGACGCCCGCCTTGCGGGTGGATATGGTGGCGATGGACGCCACTCCGGCGGGCAAGGTATTGGCCAAGACCGGCGAGCCATTAGTGCCGGTGGCTGCGATCGTTACCTCGCGGACCATTCGCCACTTTCTGCAAAATGACAACCTGATCGAGATCGCTGTCGACCGCTGCGAGGTGCGCGCCGGCGAGGCGCGTCTGCGCTTTAGCGAACTTGAGTTAGAACTCAAACACGGCACATCGTCGGCTATATTCGACCTTGCAAAATCCCTTTTCGCTATCACCCCGCTGCGCATCGGCCTGACCAGCAAGGGCCAGCGTGGCTATCACCTGGCCGGGGCGTCGGCCCTGCCGTTCGACCCTGCCGTTCATCCGGAGATGGACGCGGCCCAAGCCTTTGCCGCGGTTGCCCGCGCCTGTCTGGAGCAGATCGTCAGCCACGCCGCGGCCTTCCGCGCTGATCCGGCACCGGAGGGTATTCACCAGACCCGTGTTGGCCTGCGCCGCCTGCGGACGGCTTTCCGCCTGTTTGAGGGCCTGGTCGATGACTACGAGGGACGCCGCCTGAACGCTGAGGCCGAATGGGCCGCCGGTGAGCTGGGGCCGGCGCGGAACCTGGATGTGTTCCTAGACGATGTCTTTGCCCCCGAGGTCCTGTCTGACCCAGGTGTGGCCAAGCGATACGGCGAACGGCTGCAAGCGGCGCGGACCGTGGCCTACGCAAGGGCGCAAGCCGCCCTGACATCGGCGCGCTTCGCCAGCCTGGCGCTGGATCTCGCGCTCTGGATCGAGGACGGTACCTGGCGACATCCGCGTGATGACGCCGAGCGCGCGGTGCTGCTGCGGCGGCCGGTTGGCGATTTCGCTGCCGAGGTGCTGGAAGGCCTGCGCCGTGCGGTTCGTAAGCGCGGCCGTAATCTGGAAACCTTAAACGCTGACGACCGGCACCGCCTGCGTATCCGTTGTAAACGTCTGCGTTACGCATCGGAGTTTTTCGCCCATGCCTTCCCGGGCGGTCGCAAGAAGCGTGAAGCCTTTGTCTCGACGTTGAAGGACCTGCAGAACGCGCTCGGGCTGCTTAACGACATGGCGCAGGCTCAGGCCAGCGCCGCCGAGACCCTCGGCAAGGGGGTGCCGAAAGACCTGATCTTTGCCGCCGGCGAATTGGTCGGCCGTCTGCGGGCCCGTCAGGGCAAGAACCTTGAGAAGTCTGTGGCCGGCTATAAGGCGCTTCTGAAGTCAGAGCGCTTCTGGCCAAAGCCCAATGAGGCAGAACCGCTCAACGAAGGCTTCTAAGGTTTCAGACCGACCGTCCGACCCGGTGCCCCGGCGGCGTCATAGTAGGCGGTGGTGCCGACAGAGCGCCAATTGAGCACAGTGACAAAGCCATTGGCGGCCGGCTCGGAACGGCTGACATGATCTTCGCTCGCCAGGGTCTTGCCGCGGGCCAGGGCCTCGCTCATCACCCGGCCCGGAACCATTCCGCCGACGGGCAGTTTTAGGCCCAGCACCTGGGCCAACGTCTGGGCCCAATCTGCGTTGCTGACAGGGACAGGGTCGACGAAGCCTTTCTTGAAATCTGGGCCAGCGGCGGCCATGAAATTGCGGGTATTGGCACGGCTCATCGAGCCATGCGTGCCTTGGCCCTGCTGCAATTCCGTATCGGCGATATCGAGGGCACAGTTTTCAACATTGGCGCAGGTTCCGGCGAGGCTGCGGAACGAGATCACCATACTGGGTCGTGGTGTGCGCGCATCGCCAACCATGCCGATGGCACTCAGTGGCAGGGCACCGAGT
>CAISYT010000202.1 GCA_903889785.1 uncultured Caulobacterales bacterium | reverse complement strand
GCGCCCTGGCGCACTAGCCGTGGCTGGTTGGCTGTTCCTGCATCAGCGCCTGACTGCGCCGCAAGGGTTGGCAATCGCAGTTGTTATCGCTGCGTCGGTGGGCGTTACACTGACCTCTGACAGGGCGGCACCGGATGCCTGAGGCCTCGGGATTGCCGAGGGCTTGCGGGCATGCCTATCTTGGCCGCTTCGATGCGCTGAGGCGGCGGGCGGGGAACATCATGAGCCTATTCACCAAGAAACCTATCGAGGTGCTGCTCGCGCAGGCCTCTGAGGACGGCGAGCATACGCTGCGCCGGTCGCTGGGCGTGCCCTCCCTGACCCTGCTGGGTATCGGTGGGGTGATCGGCGGCGGTATCTTCGTGCTGACTGGCCAGCAGGCTGCGATCAATGCCGGACCGGCCATTGTGTTGTCGTTCGTGCTCGCCGGGATCGTCTGTATCTTTGCGGCCATGTGCTACGCTGAACTGGCGGCGATGATCCCGGTGTCTGGCTCGGCCTATACCTATACCTATGCCACCCTTGGCGAGTTCGTCGCCTGGCTGATCGCCTGGGATCTTATCCTGGAATATGGCCTTGCAGCCGCAACAGTTTCGGCCGGATGGGCGGGACACTTCAATGACATGCTAAAGGGATTTGGCGTTGGTATACCAGCGGCTTGGAGTAGCGCGCCCTTCACATTTGACGGCAATCACTTGGTCGAGACCGGCAGCTACCTGAACTTGCCGGCGATGTGCATCGTGTTCTTGATGGGCGTAGTTCTCATTAGCGGCATCACCCATAGCGCCCTGGTCAACAATCTCATCGTCAGCCTCAAGGTCTTGGTCGTGCTGGCTGTGATCGCCTTTGGTTTTGCCCATATCCGGCCCGATCTTTGGCACCCACTCATTCCAGCTCGGATCGAGCCAACCGCTGCCGACCCCCTCGGCCACTACGGGTATCGTGGCATCCTCACCGCTGCTGGGGTGATCTTCTTCGCCTACATCGGGTTTGAGGCCGTCTCCACCGCCGCGCAGGAGGCCAAGAACCCGCAGAAGACCATGCCGATCGCCATCCTGCTGTCACTCGGGATCTGCACGGTGCTTTACCTGCTTATGTCGCTCGTGATCACGGGCATCATGCCTTACAGCCAACTCAACAACGAAGCGCCGGTGGCAATTGCCCTGGGTGCCATTCCCGGTCTGGCGTGGCTACGGCAGGCGGTGAATATCGCCGTTGCCATTGGCCTCGCCTCGACCATCTTGAGCCTGCTCTATGGCCAGTCGCGTATCTTCTATTCCATGAGCCGCGATGGTCTGCTGCCCCCCATGTTTGGCCGAGTAAACCCAAAGACTCGCACCCCGGTGTGGGGAACGGTTATCACCTCGTTCTGTGCCGGTATCGTTGGCGGACTCTTCCCTATTTCCGTGCTGGGCGAACTGGTGTCGATGGGCACCCTGCTGGCCTTCGGCCTGATCTGCGCCGGGGTGATGTATCTTCGGATCAGTCAGCCGGACCTGCCACGGAGTTTCAAGACACCTTTCGTCTGGGTCACGGCCCCACTTGGCATAGGCGGATGCATCTTCCTGATCAGTGGCCTGCCGGGACCGACCTGGCTGCGTCTTTTCATCTGGATGGCTATCGGGATGGTGGTCTATTTCGGCTACGCCTACTGGCATTCCCGCGCCCGCGAGAAGCTGACGGTGCCGGCGGAGTAGGGACGGGGCCCATTGCTTCCGATCTATGCTGTTCTCGACGAACTGAAGGCGGCGCTGGCGGGAAACCCCAGCGCCGTTCTCGTTGCGCCGCCCGGGGCGGGAAAGTCGACGGTCACGCCGCTGGCTCTGCTGGATCAGCCCTGGGTATCGGGCGGCAACCTGCTGCTGCTGGAGCCCCGCAGACTGGCGGCGCGGGCGGCCGCGGCGCGGAGGGCGTCGACCCGGGGTGAGGCTGTGGGCCAGACCGTTGGTCTGCGCGTGCGGCTAGAATCAAAAGTCAGCACCGCGACCCGAATCGAGGTGGTCACCGAGGGGGTCTTCACCCGCATGATCCTGGATGACCCTGCGCTAGAGGGCGTGGCCGGGGTGCTGTTCGATGAATTTCACGAGCG
>CAISYT010000201.1 GCA_903889785.1 uncultured Caulobacterales bacterium | reverse complement strand
CTTCGGTTTTGGGGGGTTCGTCTAAAATGAGGGCTCTATGAAGGGCACCGTGATCGTCGATCACGCGTGGGTCCAGCAAGCGCTGACCGTACTGCGGGCCAAGACCAGGTGTTTTAGTGACCTGCCGACGACGACCGGCTCTATGGCACCGGCGTGATCAAGATGACGGACCTGCAAGCCGCACCGGTCCTGGTGTGTGATTTTCTAGGCGGCACTGTCGGCCACCGGTTCCGCACCGAGGGGGCCCGCGGCAACGCCCTGGCCCGCGCCTGCGGCATCGCCAAGGGCGCGCTGCCCAGCGTGATCGACGCCACCGCCGGACTGGCGCGCGACGCCTTCATGCTGGCGGGTCTCGGTGTGCAAGTCACCTTGATCGAGCGTTCACCCGCCGTGCACGCGGCGCTGACTTCGGGGCTTGCGGCGGCGCGCGCCGACCCGTCAGCGGCCCAGGTGGTCGGGCGCATGACCTTGTTGCAGGGTGACAGCCGCCGCCTGCTGGGCGAATTATCCGCCGATGTGGTGCTGGTTGATCCCATGCATCCGCCACGCGGCAACACCGCGCTGGTCAAGCAGGAGATGCGATCCTTGCGCGCTCTGGTCGGTGACGATCCCGACGCACAGGACCTGATGCACGCTGCCTTGGCCTGCGCCAAGAAGCGGGTGGTGCTGAAGTGGCCGGTGCGCGCGCCGCCGATGGCTGGGCTGCGCGCGCCGTCGCATCAGATCGTCGGCAAAACGACCCGATACGACGTCTTTATAATTTCATCTTCTTGATTTGCTTGCGGATCGCTTTTTCGAGCAACTTTTCCGCCTTGCGTACCGCCGCCGTCAGCTTCGCGATCTTACCGATACGCTTCTGAGCCTTCTTTTCGGCCTTGGGGAGTACCGCTGCCTTGGGGGCTTCGGGCGCCTTGACCTTGGCCGCAGGCTTGGCCTTCGCGACGACCTTGGGGGCGGCCGCAGCCTTGCGGGCGGAGGGTCTCTTGACCTGAGCCGTTGGCTTCGCCTTCGCGACCGCCTTGGGGGCGATGGGTGTCTTCACCCGGACCGCTGGCTTGGGCGTTGCGACGACCTTGGGCGAGGCAGCAGCCTTCGGTCTGCCCAAGGCCTTGGGCTTGGCTGGGGTTTTTGGTTTAACGACTGCCCTTACCACCTTCGCAGCGGCCTTGGGGGCGGCCTTCGGCTTGGTGACTTTCACGCTTTTGGCTGGCGTCGCGGGTTTCACGGTCGCCGCTGTTTTGGCAGCTGCTCTTGGCTTGGCCGGCAGCTTGGCCGTCAGCACTTTTGCGGGCTGTGGCACCGCTGCGGGTGCCACAGCCTTTGCTGGCGCGGCCTTCGCGCGCGCTGATGAGGTGGCTTTGGGTTTGGCTGGGGTGCGTGCCATGGATGTCTCCATTTCCTAAGGGCCAACCCTGACTTTTGTCGGGGGCTTAATCAAGTGGTGCCGTCAAGTTTTCGTGATGCCGAAAACCTGATCCGCCGTTAGCCAAAGACATCCTGATGCCGGTCCGAGCCTAGTGAACAGGACGTTGAGGAAGCGCCAGGACGGCTCATCCTGGTCGAGATGATGGGTCAGAAGCCCCACCGGCCGATCCCACATGTGTTGGCGCCGCCGCTCGGCCAGGAGGCGCGCTAGCCGGTTTAGCAATCGCCCAGCACCGCGGAATCTGGGCCTCGCCCCCCACCGCAGGACGTCGAGATGGGCGTCGACACGGTCGCTTTCGTCCAAGCTGTCAAAGGCCGAAAGTCTCAAATCTAGGCTGCGCAGTGCCTCAACCAGCCTCGGCTGCACGGCATTCCACGGCGGTACATAGACCGGCAAGACGCGCTCGAACGTGGCTAGACGCTGCATGCTGGCTGCAATGGCGGCGGCGATCTCCGCAGCGGTCTGGTCGTCTCCAAACTGGGCGGGTGCGTGGCCCTCTACGCAGCGAGAGCGATGGTCTAGCCCGTGCTGAAGGACGCTGACTGCCGGTTGCGCATTGATCAGAGGCACCAGCTCTGGCGACAGCTGATCGGGAATAACCGCCAGTGCCAGCGGAACTTGGTGACGTGCCGACAGGGCCAGCAGGCGGTCGAGCGCAGGGCTGGCATCGATCGCATCGTCGTCTCGCCACCACAGTGGCACGCGCTTCCCCGCGCGTCTCCAGGCCGCGAGTTCGGCGCTTAGCCGAAGCGCACCCAGCATCAGTCGCGCCGTGGCGCGAGCGTGGCCACCAGCCAGGCCCCGCCCCAGTCGGCGCTGACCACGGCCTGGTTGGTCACCTTGCCCCAGGCCTTGAGCCGTCGCCAAAGGCGCAGCGGACGCGCGCCCATCCACTGGCTCAGCCCGATCTGCCCGCCAGTATTTAGGAAACAGGCGTAGTGATCCATGACCTCAACGATGTCGTCGAGGTATTCGATGCACTCGGGAAACACGATGGCATCGAAATTTTTCTGCGCCGGATAGGCACTGCCGTCGCCGACGTCGAACCGCACCGTGCCGGCAGCGATCTCTTTGGCGAAACGCACTCGCGCCCGCTCGATGGCCACTGAGGAAATGTCGACGCCCAGGTAAGTCACGCCCTGATGTGACTTCAGCGATTCCAGGAACACCCCTTCGCCACACCCAATTTCCAGCACCTTCGTCGCCTGGCGGCCGTCGGTGATCAGCCCAGCCAGCAATCGGTGGTGATGGCGTTGTTCGGTGCGGACCAATCGGTCGTATTCACCGCGTTCGTATTCGGCGTTCCAGCCTTCGGGCGGTGTGAACTTGGGTTTTTCGAACCGGCGGCGCAGTAACAGTTCGCCGACCCAGGGTCGATCCAATGCGGCGAGTTCTATCGCCCGCCGCCAGCGGAAATAGGCCATTTAGGAAAGCAGCCCTAGGCCCGGGCCCGGCGATCTGGCGGGGTCAGCGGCAGCACAGCACCGCCAAGCGCCGCCTTTCTTGCCAAATCGGCGAATTCGAGCCGCGACCGCAGAACCGACAGGAAGGGATAGATCGCAGCGCATAGGGCGATCATGACGCCCCAATTGCCTTCGCGATAGCCCTTGCGGCTGACGTAGCATTTGTAGAACCGGCGTACGCCACGGAAGGCATTCGACCACAGGCTTTGTTGCACGCCGCGTTCCGCCAGATCCTGAGCGCGCAGGCGGCTGTAGCGGTCCAGTCGGTTCAGCATGTCGGAAATGTCTTCGTCGACCTTATGGCGCAGAGGATTGATCAACGGAACGCCGCCCGTGCCGATGAAGCGGACGGTCGGGTGCACGCGTTCCTGACCCCAGGCCTTTACCCCCCGACGGTACAGTCGCCTGACCGCCGAGGTGCCGAACGATCCGCCCCAACCATGTCTGACGAGACGTTCGCCGATGTAGTTATCGACCGGCAGGGTGAACCAGTCACCCTGATGAGGTTTTGACAAAAGCTCTTTGATTTCCGCGACGAGGGCCGGACCCACCTCCTCGTCGGCATCGATCTCCAGAATCCAATCGCCTAAACAGGCGGCGGCCCCCACCGTGCGCCTATCGCCTTCCAATGGGAAAATACCGGATAAGACGCGTGCCCCCATTTCGCGCGCCACAGCTTCGGTGCGATCGGTGCAGCGATCCGCCACCACAATGATTTCGTCGCAAAAGCTCAGGCGCTCAAGGCAAGCCGCGAGCCGCTTCTCTTCATTGTGCGCGCAAACGAACGCTGAAAGCTTAACCATCGAAGTTCCCCATGGCTGCGGAAACGACGTTCCACCACCGACTGTTGAGACGCCGCCGGGCCGGTTTACCCCCCCGTGCGATACCTCGGTCAGAATGTCGCAGTTAGTTCTAAAGTCATCGTGCGGGGGCGCTGTGGGGTCACCTGTTTCACCTTCCCGAAACTGAACGGGTTGCCATAGGAAAATGTATCCCTTTGGGTATTTGCAGGGTTGGTCACAAAGGCATCCACGCGCCACCGCAGGGTTGTGTATCGGGCCGATAGCTTGGCCGTCAGGATCTCGTCCATCTCCGAATTCGCACCGTTCATGGGCATTTTGGCCTCGAAGTTCAGGTGCGACCGGCCCATGTAGGCGAGCTGCGCCCCCAACAGCAGCGATGTGCGATCGCGAAATGGGTGATCATAGTGAGCCTGAGCGCCGAATGAGACATCAGGAATCCCGGGCAGTCCCCGTTCGACCTTGGTGGCGAAATTGCCATTCAGGTGCGTGACCTTGGGCGAGCCGATCATGGCGTTGGCTTGCAGCAGCAGATGAGGCGCTGGGGTGAAAGCGACCTCACCCTCCAGACCGATATTGCGGCCATCGCCAACGTTAGCGGTATAGGACAGGCCGGAGCTGAAATGTTGGTCGGTCTGGATGTTGTTCCATCGGGCGTAGAACAGGGCTGTGCGCAGGTTTAGCTTGCCGCCGAAGGTTGAGACCTTGGCACCAACCTCATAGTTTTCCAGCTGGTCTGAACCGTAGATCTGACGCGTGGGTGAGGGTGCCGAACGGCCGGCGGTGTTAAACCCACCGGCACGGTAACCTTGCGAGGCCAGGGCATAGATAAGCTCGCCCGGGCCCAGGCTGTACTGCAGACTTACCTTTGGCGACACGCCGTTGAAGGTCTTCGAACCATCGAAATTCCGCGCGCCACTGGGCGATGCCACCACACCCGAAATTGCATGCAGCCGGCTGTCGAACAGGCGCGCGCCGAGTGAGAGGGTGAGGCGCTGGCCGAAGTGGTAGGAGACCTCGCCATAGAGCGCGCCCTCATAGAGGCGGTCGGTTCGTTCTTCGGCATAGATCGGCACTGGCGGCAATCCGGGAGATCCGCCGGCGGCACGCAGGGCCGAGGGCGTACTCTGCGCAGTATGCGAGGCATAGACACCGATCAGCCAGTCAAATCGGCCTGGGTTGCGGGGGGTGACGAAGACATCTTGCACCACCAGTTTGTTCTTGGCGGCCTCGCGAAACACCCCCAGGTCGGCCTCGCCGGAATCGAACAGCGAGAGGGTGGCGGAGGCGTCGTACAGGCTGCTGAAATCGTGGCGGACGTAGGCGGTGGACGACTGAACCTTGGCCCACTCACCCGTGTGGATAACCGTAACCCCGACCTCGGAGAAGTTATTCTTATGCGCTTCGCGAATCCGGTTGGCGCGCTGAAGTCGGGTCATGGTGGTGTATTGTGTGTCGTTACTTTCCAGGCGCTGGAAGGCGGCGTTGCCGGTGATCGTCCAGCGATCCGCCGCACGCACCTCGGTGGCGATCCGTCCGCCATAGCGCAGGGTACGGTCCACGTTTGACAGCCGCAAATTGACGTCGTCGACAAAGCCGCCATCGACCGCACTGTAGCCAACCAGGCGCACCGCGGCCTTGCCGGGCACGATCGGGAGATTACCCATTAGGTCATAAGACGTGCTGGGCGAACCGGAGTCGGTGCGGGCACCCGCAACATCGATGGCCGCCGAACGTCGGTTCAGGTCCGGGCGCTTGGTGACAATTCGAAATACCCCTGACAGCGCGCCGCCGCCGTAGAGCGCGCCCTGCGGCCCGCGCACCACCTCGATGCGTTCGACGTCCGTTAGGCGCAGGTCTGGGTCGGGGGCGTTGTAGGTGATCGGCACATCGTCGAGATAGGTGCCGACCGTCGAGCGGGTGCGTCCGGTGAAGGCCCCATCAGAGAGTCCGCGCAGCAGGATCTTGTCGCGGCCAGGCCCCAGGTTGGTGATGACCACCCCGGCAATCTGGCCGGAAATTCCGGAGGTGTGGCGAGTACCGTTCTGCGACAGCGCCGTGCCACTGATCAGACTGACGGCGGCGGCGGTGGCCCCAAGGGGTGCGCTGCGTTTGGTGGCCGTGACAACGACCTCGGCCATGGAATCCGCAGTCGGAAGCTCTGGCGGCGGCAGTATGGCGGGCGGCCTAGGCGGTCTGGGCACGAGGATAGGCTTGGCAGGCAAGGGGACGGCGAAGATCCGAACGGTTTTGGAATCGACAATCTCAAACCGGCACGGCGCTTGGGCAAATAGCCGGGTAAGAGCGGCCGGCACGGTAAAGCGTCCGCTCAGGGCCTTGGCCTGGCCAGGGCATTGGTCTGCACCCAGAAGAGAGCTGTTGGTCTGCAGCGCAAGGTCGATCAGGGCCTCTGAATAGGCCTTGGGCGCGATCGATATCGGGTATGCGGTGGCCTGGGCCTGGGCGAGCGCCGGCCAAGCGAATGCCAGCGGTGCAAGGGCCAATAAGGTCCCGGCCTTTCGGTTTTGGCGGAACCTGGAAAAACCTAGGGGTTGGATGCGCCTAAAGACCTCAGAACAGAGCCCGTGCCGGACGGCATGACCGAGATGGGCGCGAGCAGCGACAGTCTTTCGACTACAGCTTTT
>CAISYT010000200.1 GCA_903889785.1 uncultured Caulobacterales bacterium | reverse complement strand
TCGAGCGCCCGCAGGGTGACGTCGCGCAGGTTACCGATCGGCGTGGCAGTCACATACAGGCCAGGGGCAAGATGAGCGTCTGAAAGGGGTGGCGGGGCCGGACGGGCCAAAACTTACCTCTTCTCGTCGAGCCGGTTCACGCGACCTCGCTCGCTGCAAGGGCGAAGGTTACACGATCCAGCACTAATCGACCAATCTCGGTGGCAATGAGCCTACCGTCCACCAGTTTGATCAGCCCGTCGGTCAACGCGTCCTGCAGCCTTGGCGACTGGGCCGTGAGGTTCAAGGGCCCGAGTACGGCGAGCGGGACGCCGGCGTCGGTGCGAAGCCCCATCAACAGCCGCTCCTGCGCCACGGCGAGAGCATCGAGGCTCTCAGGCGAATCGAAGCCCAGTCCGGTGGATGCAACGCCGGTGATGTAGTCGGCGACGCGCCGCCGCCCCTGAGTGGCGATGCGGCCATCCGCCAAGGTCAACCGACCGTGCGCACCGGGGCCCACCCCGACGTAGTCCACGCCCTGCCAGTAGGCCAGGTTATGCCGCGAGCGTGCCGCCGCACCACGGGCGTGGTTGGACACTTCGTAGGCATCAAAACCGGTCGCGGTGAGCATCGACTGTGTGACTTCGAACAGGTCGGCGGCCAAGTCGTTTGGTGGCGGCAAGACAGTTCCGCGCTGGGCGGCACGGGTCAGGGCGGTGCCGTGTTCGAAGGTTAGCTGGTAGGGCGAGATGTGTTCGGCACCCAGCGCGGCAGCCAGGGTCAGCTCGGCCTGCCATGCCGCCGCCGTCTGGCCGGGCAAGGCGTAGATCAGGTCAAATGAAACGCGCGGAAACGCGGCCAGACCAGCATCGATTGCGCCCCTGCACTGCGCGGCGTCGTGGTTACGGCCCAGGAACCGAAGCGCAGCGTCGTCCAGCGACTGCACCCCGAGCGAGAGGCGTGAAACGCCAAGGGCTGCAAACGCCGCGAAGCGCGCCGCCTCGGCATCTGTAGGGTTAGCCTCTAGCGTGATCTCGATGTCGTCCGCGAGGGTCCAGAGCGCGCTGGCGCGCGCGATGATCGCCGCCGCCCACACCGGTTGCATCAAAGATGGCGTGCCGCCGCCCAGGTAGATCGACGTCAGGCGACGCGGCCCGGTCAGGATCCGTTGCCCCTCCATATCCGCCAGGATCGCCTTGGCCAAAGCCTCTTGCTCGGCTTGGCCGCGGTCGCGCACCACGTTGAAATCGCAATAGGGGCAGATGCGGGCGCAATAGGGCCAGTGCACATAGAGCGCTAGCCCCGGCGCGAGGTCATTCAAACAAGGCGGCCTTCAGCTTGGCGAAGGCCAGCGCCCGGTGGCTGATGCTGTCCTTATGCAGGGCTTCCATCTCGCCATAGGTCATCTCATAGCCGTTAGGCTGGAAGATCGGGTCGTAGCCAAAGCCGTGCGTGCCCCGACCTGGGAACACTAGCTCGCCATGCACCAGGCCTTCGAAGGCCGCCACATCGCCATTGGGCCAGGCAACGGCCAGGGCACTGACAAACCAGGCGTGGCGGTCGCTCGATCCGCTGCCTGCGAGCTTGCGCTCCACTTCCGCCATGGCGGCGTCGAAGTCCTTTTCAGGACCCGCCCACCGGGCCGAATAGATTCCGGGGTCGCCGTTCAGGGCCGCAACGCACAGTCCTGAATCGTCGGCAAGGGCAATGTGTCCGCTGGCGTTTGCGGCGGCGCGGGCTTTCAGGATCGCATTGCCCATGAAGGTGGATTCGGTCTCATTGGGCTCCGGCAAGTCCAAGGCACCGGCGGCCAGGAGCGTGAACCTGCCGTCAAGCAGGGCACCGATCTCTATAGCCTTGCCCGGATTGTGGGTCGCGGCGACGAGGATCAAACCGGCGGGAAGCGACAGAGGCATGGCGGGCTCACAGCAACGGATCGCCAATCCCTACAGCATCAACCTCTAGTCCGGCCAGATATCCGACACTTCACCCTTGCGGTTCAGCACATGAACCACGCGCTTCAACATCTCGATCAAACGCTTGGCGCGAACCTCGCTGTTATAGGTCAGGTCGGCGTTGGCGAGGCCTTCAAGCAGAAAACGCGCCATGTCGCGCGCGGCCTGGCTGCGTGGTGTCGACCCCGGCTGAAACAGCGCCATGACCGATTCCGGCTCTGCGCGATCGAAGGCGGCATTGGCCTCGGCCAAGCGCTCACGCACCATCGGATCGGTGCGGGCCGCCGTATGCAACTCGCGCAGGGCGATGACGGGCGGGGAATGAAGCAGGTGCCAATAGGCATCGATAGCGTGTTCGGCCACGTCAGCGCCTGGCGCACGCGCGCGTGCGGCGTCAACAAACAGGGCGTCAGACTGGGCCGAAAGGTGCTCAACTAGACCGACCACGAGGCTCTCGCGGGTGGGAAAATGGTAGAGCATCGCCCCGCGGGTCAGGCCTGCAGCCTCGGCGATCACCGCATTATTGGCCGCTGAATAGCCGATCTCGCGGATCAGGCGCGCGGCGTGGTTAAGGATTCGGTTACGGGTTCTTCGCGACTTAGGCGTGTCTTTCGCCGGTCGAGGAGCGGTAGGCAGCAATGGCCGAAGCGGTTGGACCATCCTCATCTCTTAGGCGGCCCCTTGCTGCGATACAACAAACGCGGTCGCCCGAAGAACTATCTTCAGTGACAGTGCCTAAAGCGAGGGCGTTACGCTCGCCAAGGCTGCATTTTCGCCCTATAGCAGTCTTGTTTTCGCCCCTCGAAGACCCGCATCCGCAACGAGCTCGTGCTGAGACTTCGCACTCGAAATTCCGTTACCGCCGCAAAATTCGCCTACGATAAGGCGGATGGCTGATGCGCGTGCTGCTCGCAACCGACGCGTGGGAGCCGCAGGTTAACGGCGTGGTCCGCACCCTAAGCCGCGTGGTGGCTGAACTCCGCGCGATGGGCCATGAGGTTGAACTGGTCAGCCCAAACCAGTTCACGACAGTGCCCCTGCCGACCTATCCAGAAATCAAGCTGGCGCTGGGTGCCTATGAGTCCATGCAGGACCGCTTCAAGGCCTTCGAACCAGAAGCCATCCATATCGCCACAGAGGGGCCGTTGGGTTTGGCGGCGCGGCGCATCTGCGTGGAATGGAAGCTGCCCTTTACAACCAGCTACCATACCCGTTTCCCGGAATACGTCAGCGCTCGCCTGCCGCTGCCGCTGGCGGCCGGCTACAGCTATATGAAGTGGTTCCACAAGCCGTCGGGCCGTTTGATGGTGGCCACCCCGACCATGCGGGACGAACTGGTCAAGCACGGCTTTCGCAACATCTCGCCTTGGTCGCGCGGCGTCGACACCGATGTGTTCAAGCCGAGGGCCGCAAATGAGCCTGATGTCTATGAGGGCCTAGCCCGGCCGATCTGGCTCAATGTAGGTCGGGTGGCGGTCGAAAAGAATATCGAAGCCTTCCTCAGCACCGACCTGCCCGGCACCAAGGTGGTGGTCGGCGACGGGCCGCAGCGCGAGGAGTTGGAAGCCAAATATCCCAATGTGGTGTTCCGTGGTGCCCGGTTCGGTGACGAACTGGCCGCCCATTTCGCCTGCGCTGACGTTTTCTGCTTCCCGTCCCTGACCGACACCTTCGGCCTGGTCATTCTAGAGGCCATGGCGGCCGGCCTGCCGGTTGCGGCGTTCCCTGCCCCCGGCCCCATCGACATTATCCCGGGCTCCAACGCAGGCGCATTGGCCAAGACCCAGACCGAGGGGCTGCGTGAGGCCTGTCTCGCCTGCCTCGACATCGACAAGGCGGGCGTGCGGCGCTTTGCCGAACGCTTTTCCTGGCGCGCCTGCGCCGAGCAGTTCTTGAAAAACCTCGAACCCTATCCCGAGCCCGCCAAGACACGGTTATGGCGCAGACTACGTCGCCTGGCACGGCTCCGGCGGAAACCGTCGGCCTAGAGTAGCCGGGATCGGATTGCCTGGCTGAGTAGGTCGATCAGGCTCACCGCCACCACGATCACCACCACAATGGCCGTGGTCTGGCGATAGTTGAAGGCGTTGAGGCTATCATACAGCACTTGGCCGATGCCGCCGGCGCCGATCAGCCCCAGCACGGTGGCACTGCGCGAATTGCTCTCGAACCGGTACAGCGAATAGCTGGTCCATAGGGGGGCAACCTGCGGGATAACGCCCCAGACGATCTCCTGCAGCGGGGCGGCCCCGGTGGCACGTACACCTTCGACCGGTCCCGTATCGATCGACTCCACCGCCTCGGAAAACAACTTGGCCAGCACCGCCCCAGTATTGACCATGATCGCAATCACGCCCGCCAGTGGCCCCAAGCCCACGGCGGTGATAAACACCATGCCAACCACCAGGTCAGGGATCGAGCGCTGGATGTCCATAAGACGGCGCATGGGCTGCTGAATCCACATCGGGGTGATGTTCTTGGCGCAGAGCAGGCCGAAGGGAACGGCGATCAGGATGGCCAGGGCCGTGCCCCAGAGGGCGATCTGGATCGTCAGCCACATCTGGGCGACGTAGACCTGCCATAGGATGAAGTCGGGGTGGATAAAGGCCACACCCAGCTGGCGCATATTGCCGCTGTTGGTCACCACACGCCCGATATTGCTCAGGTCTACCGCCTTGATACTGCCGGCCAGCAGCAGGGCCACCACCGCCAGCAACAGGGTGTTGATGAGCCTCTGGCCCAGGGGCGTCTGTGGCGGCGGCGGAATCGCCGCAGCGGCCGGCAGTGGCGATACAGCCATCAGGGGGCCTTCGGTGCCGTGGCGTTGGCGGGGGCTGCGGGTGCATTGACCGCGTCAGCGACTTTTTTCAGCTCGATCACGGGGGCCAGATAACTGTCGTCCGCGGCGTCGAAGCGGCTGTACTTCAAGGTCGCCATGACTTGGCGCTGATGGTCGCCCTCCGGCCCGGTAGCCTTGCCATAACCAATAAAGAAGTCACGCAGCTTCGCCTGGACCGCTGGATCGAGATCCTTGCGGTACAGCATGGCGGACTCCGGGATATCCGGCGAAGTCCAGATCACCTCCGTCTTAGCCACCGCTGCCTGCGCCTCGGGCGTGCCGCTACGATAGAAGGCCAAGCCGGTTGAATTGTTGGTGGCCGCATCGACGAGCCCGTTGGCCACGGCCAACATATTGGGTTGGTGCTGCGCCGAGCGCACGGTCTTGAAACAGTCCTGCGGCGTCAAATTGTGCGGTTTAAACAGGAACGCCAGTGGGGCCAGGGTGCCGGTGGTCGACTGCGGATCGCCGATCCCGAAGTTCAGGGTCTTGTCGCATTTCATCAGCTTATCGATCGTGAGGCCGCTGCCCTTCTTGGCCAGGATCACCGAATTGTAGGTGCCTACCCCCGTATCAAGGATGGTGCGCGCGAACACAGTCGCGTCGGCGCGTTGGATCGCCTCCACCGCCGGCAGGGCCGAGAACCAGGCCGCCTGGGTCTGGTTGGCCGCCATGGCCTGAATCAGCACGGTATAGTTGGGGGCGATGAACAGTTTGACCTTGAGGCCAGTCTGTTTTTGCAGGTCGTCGATCAGCGGCTGCCAATAGCCGGTCATCGAGGCCCCATCCTGTGCCGACAGCACGGAGAATTTCAGCTCGGCCGGCGTGGTGGATGCCGGCTGGGGCTTGCCACAACTGGCCAGCAGGGTGAGGGCGGCGAGCGCGGCGACGGGCGCAAAACGGCGCGAAATCATTGCGGGGGTCCTTCCCAGAAAACGTCTTCGAACTCGGGTCCGTAGATGTCGATGAGCTTTGGTTTATCGAGGCCCGAAGCGGGTCCGTCATAGACCTTGGCACCGTCCTTAAGCGCCACAACGCGGTCACAATAGCGCAGGGCGTAGTCGACCTGGTGCAAGGTGACCAAAACAGTCAGGCCGTCGGTCCGGTTCAGATCGCGGAGCAGTTCCATCACCTTGCGGGCCGAGACGGGATCAAGCGAGGCCACCGGCTCGTCGGCGAGAATGATCTTGGCCTTCTGCACCAGGGCGCGCGCTATGGCCCCGCGCTGCTGCTGGCCGCCGCTCAGGGTATTGGCCCGTTGGGCGGCGTAGTCCGCCACGCCAACGCGTGCCAGAGCCGCCATGGCCGCAGTCTGGGTTTCCATCGGCCAGGCCCCCAATAGGCCGCGCCAGAACGGTATGCGGCCGAGAGAGCCAAGCGCCACATTGCTGAACAGGCTGAGACGACCGACCAGATTGAACTGTTGGAAGATGAAGCCGATGCGGATGCGCACGTCGCGCAACTTGTCGCTCACCCGACCCTTGGACTGAACCACGGCCCCGAAGGCCTCGATAACGCCGACCTCCCCGTCTGCCTTGGGTGAAGCGTCGATCGGCACCAAGCCGGTGATCGAACGCAGCAGGGTGGACTTGCCAGAACCCGACGGCCCGATAAGCGCGATCATCTCACCGCGCGCCACCTCGATGGTCACCCGGTCGAGCGCCCGGCGCTGCCCGAAGGACTTGGAAACCGCGCGGATGGAAAGGACTGAGGCGACTGTCATGTGGAGTGTTCAGGCTAAAATCCTATCAGAACTGCGGCCCACACAAAGCCCGCCATTGCTCTTGCTCCAAAAAAGTTTTTCGACAGGCCGCGCAGCCAACAAGACCAAGGGTTTTCGGGGCTGAAACTGTCACAATAAAAAACTTTACACAGAGGGGCAAAGACCTTATTTCCCCCGCTCCCGGCGGACCCCGTGTCCATCTGCGCTGCTAACGCCGGACTTGGTTCAACAATCCTTGGGGGTTACGTGAATTGCGCACGTACCATGATCCCCTGGACCTCGTCCGTGAACGGTCCCCGGAACGGCCTGTCGCCCTCGTGCGACCGGACGCGGTGGCGGTAGCGGCGCGCTGGTTCCAGGAACACTTTAGAGGCGATGTTTTCTATGCGGTGAAGGCCAATCCTTCGCCATGGGCGATCCGTGCCCTAAGCGAGGCGGGGGTCGGTTCATTCGACGTCGCCTCCATGCCGGAAGTCGAGCTGGTGGCACAGCACGCGCCCGGCTCACGCATGGCTTTCATGCACCCGGTCAAGAGCCGCGCCGCGATCAGCGCCGCCTATTCCGATCATGGGGTGCGTACCTTTGCGCTCGACACCCATGAAGAGCTCGACAAGATCCTCGAGGCCACGGGCCAGGCCAAGGACCTGAACCTGATGGTGCGTCTGGGCGTCGACACCGAGGGTGCCTCCTATTCACTGTCGGGCAAGTTCGGTGTGCCGCAGCACCAGGCACCGTCCTTGCTGATGGCTGCCCGCCGCGCAACCCAGGACCTGATGGGCGTCTCCTTCCATGTTGGCAGTCAGTGCATGCGGCCGACCGCCTATCAGGCTGCGATGGCCCAGGCTTCGCGTGCGCTGGTGCGCGCGGGTGTTTTTGCCGATGTTGTCGACGTCGGTGGCGGTTTCCCGTCAGTCTATCCGGGTATGATCCCGCCCGACATGGCCGGATATATGACCGCGATCGAGCGCGCCTTCAGCGAGATGATGGTGCATGAAACCACCGAGCTGTGGTGCGAACCCGGCCGTGCCCTGGTGGCAGAAGCCAGCTCGCTGCTGGTCAAGGTGGAACTGCGCAAGGGCGACGCCCTTTATCTGAACGATGGATCGTATGGTTCGCTGTTCGATGCCGCTCACGTCAAATGGCCCTTCCCAGTCAAGGCCTATTGCGGCAAGGGTGCCCTGTCTTCGGACATGAAGGGAACATTGAAGCCGTTCCGATTCTACGGCCCAACCTGCGATTCCATCGATCATATGCCCGGTCCGTTCTGGCTGCCCGATAGCATTGGCGAAGGTGACTATATCGAGATCGGCATGCTGGGTGCCTATGGCGTGGCCATGGCCACCCGCTTCAACGGCTTTGGCGAAATGGATACCGCTGTGGTGCAGGATGCACCGATGGGCTCGATGTTCGGCCTGGCTCGGCGCTCGATCCCCCACCCCCAGATTGAAGAAGAGGAAACCCGCAAGGTGGTCCGATTCTCACGCCCCAAGGGCAAGGCTGGGCAGAAGCGTCGCCGGCGTTAAACTGCCAGCCGTCACAATTTAGGTCTAAGATACATCCTCTTCGTCGCCGGTCGCTCCGTCCCGGCGGTGGGTCTGCATTGGGACGGGCGCTCAACACCTAGGGAAACCGAAAGCGATGACCGCTCCAGTTCCGAATATCAAAGCCGAGCTCCTCTCCAAAACTGTCGAGCATGTCGACATCACCGCCTATGACGCTCGGCCGGTGATCGACGCCATGCGCAAGATGAGCTTCTCCAGCCGCGACACTGCCCGCGCGGCGGACATCCTGAACATGGCCATCGAGGATAAGGCCTGCTCACCCTGGCTGATCCTGGCCGGCTCGACCAGCGCCGGCGGCTGCATGCACGTCTACCGCGACATGGTGAAGTTTGGGATGGTCGACTGCGTCGTAGCCACCGGCGCCTCGATCATCGACATGGATTTCTTCGAGGCCCTGGGCTTCAAACATTATCAGGCCGCCAGCCCGATCGACGACAATGTGCTGCGCGAAAATTATATCGACCGCATCTACGACACCTATATCGACGAGGAAGAGCTGCAGACCTGCGACCACACCATCCTGGAGATCGCGAACCGTCTGGAGCCGCGCGGCTATTCCTCGCGCGAGTTCATCTGGGAAATCGGCAAGTGGCTCAGCGAAGGCAACTCCAAGAAGCCCGGTAGCCTGATCCAGACCGCCTATGAAGAAGGCGTGCCGATCTTCTGTCCTGCTTTCGTCGACAGCTCGGCCGGTTTTGGCCTGGTCAAGCACCAGAAAGAGCGGGCCGCCGCCAAACAGCCCTATCTGATGATCGACGCCGTGGCCGACTTCCGCGAGCTGACCGACATCAAGATCGCGGCGGGCGTCACCGGCCTGTTCATGGTCGGAGGCGGGGTGCCGAAGAACTTCGCCCAGGACACGGTGGTCTGCGCCGAGATCCTGGGGGTCGAGGCCGAGATGCACCGCTATGCGGTCCAGATCACCGTGGCCGACGTGCGCGACGGCGCCTGCTCGTCCTCGACGCTCAAGGAGGCCGCCTCCTGGGGCAAGGTCCAGACCACCCACGAGCAGATGGTGTTCGCCGAGGCCACCACGGTGGTGCCGCTGATCGCCTCGGACGCCTACCACCGCGGCCACTGGAAGGGCCGCGAGAAGCGCCGGTGGCAGAAGCTGTTCAACAAGGGCTGAGTCGGGGAAGGGCCGGCACGGCCCTTCGGGCCCCAGGATGCTCACCGCCCCGTCGGGGCTTTCGGCCTGGACGCGCCGATCGTGACCGGGGTTCTGAGGTCGACGTTCCGGTTCGCAGCATTCACGCGGGGCGCGATGCCGGGTAAGTCCTGGCCATGAGCCTCGCCAACCTGACGCCGTTCACCCCCTATCCGTATGTGGGCCGCCACATCGCCTGCCCGCTCTGCGGCGGGGACCGGGCCACGGTGGTGGCCACCATGGACCGGCGGCTGAAGAAGCTGACCAGCCTGTGCTGCGACGGCTGCGGCCTGGTGCGCACCGACCCGATGCCCGACGACGCCGAGCTCGACGCCTACTATTCGGGGGAGTATCGGCAGGACTACCAGCTGGCCGCCGCGCTGCCTTCGGCCCGCCACATCGGCGTCAGCCGCCGCGAGGCAGGGCAGCGGCTGGCGCTGCTGGCGCCGCACCTGAAGGCCGGCGCGCGGGTGATGGACTTCGGCTCGGGCTCCGGCGAGTTCGTCAAGGCGGCCAAGGACGCCGGCTACGATGCGGTGGGGGTGGAGCCGGGGACCACCTTCGCCACCTTCGCCAGGGCCGAGTACGGGGTCGAGATCGTCTCAGGCCGCCACGAGGACATCGACTTTCCAGCCGGCAGCCTCGACGCCATCACCGCCCACCACGTGATCGAACACCTGCGCGATCCGGTGGCGGCCCTGGCCCGCTTCGCCGGATGGCTGGCCGAGGGCGGGGTGGCCTATATCGCGGTCCCGGACATTACCCGCTCCGGCAAGCCGACCTTCGAGCGGTTCCACTTCGCCCACCTGTACAACTTCTCGCCTGAGACCCTGGAAATGGCCGCGGCCAAGGCGGGCCTGGAGCCCGACCCGCGCCTTGTCCGCGACGGGACCACGGTGGTGTTCAGGAAGACCGCCAGGCCCAGGGCGTGGGCGGTGACGCCCGGCGTGGCCGAGCGGGTGAAGGCGGCCCTGCCCGACGTCTCGGTGGCGGGCCACGTGCTGACCGGGGCGTGGCTCAGGCCCATGTTCAAGCGCGCGGCCAAGTGGCGGCGCCAGGTGAAGGACGCGAAGGCGTAAATCTCTCTCCTCTCCCCTTGGGAGAGGTGATCACTTCGAACCGAACACCTTGGCCGGCAGCAGGGCCTCATACAGATCCGTACGGCGGTCGCGGAAGAAGCCCCAGGCGGCGCGGTGGACGCCCAGGAAGTCCAGGTCGAAGCTGGCGACCGCTACCCCCTGGTCCTCGCGGCCCATGTCCGCGACCAGGTCGCCCCGGTGA
>CAISYT010000199.1 GCA_903889785.1 uncultured Caulobacterales bacterium | reverse complement strand
CGCGCCGGGGTGTCTAGGATCGACGTCAAGGTCATCCCAAGCTTGGTATTGGCGGCAAGACTGGCCGAACCCAGCACCAGTTTGGTCGCCGAATTCACGGTCGGATCAGCCGAGAATAGCAGGACTGCATCTGACGAAGTGACATTCAGGCTTGTGGCGTTAATCGTCTGGGCGTTCTGGAACGCCAGAGTGCCCTTACCCAGGGTGATGCTCAACTTACCGTCGCTATCGGTCACCGAGCCGATCAAGGCACCGCCGCCGCTGATGGCGAGGGTGTCGGCCCCTGCGCCGAACGAGACAGCGCCTGACAGCGTACCATTAGCCAGTTCTAGGCGGTCATTGCCCGAGCCGAACTTCACATCGCCGTAGATCTGGGGTTCTTCGGAATCGTTGATCCCATCACCGTCAGTATCCGTGAAGAGGGTGGTGCTGCGCACGCCTTCCTGGTGGAGGGTTACGCCTGACGTATTGGCGCTGACGTCGATCGCGGTTTGCTTACCCGTCGTGGGGGTGTTGCTGGTGTTGACGATGCCAGCGGAGATCTGGCCGGTGTTGTCGATCCGGATCACGCCGCCGTTCAGGTCTTCAAAAGCGACGACGTTGGTCTTGGTACCGGTGGCCGAAGCGATAATCTGACCGCGGTTAGTTAGGCTGTTGACCGTCGCGCCCTTTTGGATGCTGAGGCCGCGGACTGTGTTGGTCAGGTCGGATGTCACGCTGACCGATATCGATCCGGTGTTGAGTATTGTCGGCACAACCGCACCGGACAGAAGGCTCAGGCCGGTCGCATTCGCCTGATAGGCGTTGGCGGCAATTGCGCCGCTGTTGCTGAAGCCCTGGGCGATATTGACAGCCTGGCCCGAACTTGTGCCGATCTGGATCGCGGCTGGTGCAAAGCCGTCATAGACACCGTCGGCCTGGATTGAGCCGCGATTGTAGAGACCAAACGCATAGTCGCCGGTCCCGATCGCACCCAGGGTGATGGCTTTGGTGGTCGAGCCGATCAGCACGGCCGGTGCCGAACCATAGGCGGTGACGGCCGCTGTGCCCTCGAGCGAATCCGGTGTGCCGTCGGCGTCGGCGTCCTGGGTGCCGTTGTCGGTTGCGCTGATGGGTGGCGGTGTGTCGAAGAGCAGGCCGCGGTTCAGATTGGCGGTTACACGGATCGCCGGCCCGCCGGTCAACAGGTCGTCGGGGCCAAGCGTGGCACGGTCGGTGTCCACCGTGGGTCGGCTTTGGTAGCGGAAGCCCGTAGCGCTGACCGACCCCTGGATAACGGCGGCACCGCTAACGTCGCCGTCGAGGGCGACACCGACAGCGTTGAGGCCATAGCCCGCTATCGTGCCTGTGATGCGCGCATTGCCGGTCAAGGGCGCTGCCAGGTGGATGCCGTAGACCCGGTCGCCGGTGGCATTGATCGTGCCGCTCTGCAGGAAGTCGCCGATCAGACCGGTTTCGATGGATACGGCGGCTGTGTCGTTGCCGCTGGCCAGCACGCTGCCGCCGGCCGCCAGGCTGATGTTGCCTTTGAATGTGCCGGGCCCGATCAGCCGCACCCCGAAGCGGTTTTGGCCGCTCGCAAACGGGCCGTCAGCGTTTCCATCGTTGTTGTCATCCGGCGGATTCAACGAGGAGATGATGCTGATGCTGCCGCTGTTGATGAACGACCCGCTGTTGCCGCCCTTGATCAGCACACCGGTGGACTCATTCACTTCGCTGGTCGACAGCGAGCCCGCAGTGACTACCGTATTGTTGCTGTCGAGGGTGATCAGCGGACCGGCGACGGTCGAAGTGATCGAACCGGCGGTTTCAACGACAACATTGCCGGGCACGCCGGTGGCTACGGTCGAGGTCTGTACCGGCGTTGTCGTCGAGGTCGTGATATTGGTCTGGGCCAACGCGGCCAGGGGCGCGGCGGCGAAGGCTAGGGCCAGAAGTGGCCCAGCGGCGACGGTCGCGGCCAGAAGCTTGCGCTGCATCAAAAACAGAACCCTGAAACCAAAACGGCGAATACTTAGTCGAAGGTCGAAGGTCGATGCGGCGAAATTGCGTCGACCGCTCCATCTATCGCAAGCCAGAGCGGTGCGCCATATGTCCTTGGTTTCAATCCAGACAAGAATCGCCCCTACAAAAAGCTGCGCCGCACGAGTATCAGGGCCACCCATGACGACTGTTACGATTGCCGCGCCCTTCTGGGCCATGCTGGAGACCCTGCCTGACCCGGTCATGCTGGTGTCGGCCTCCTCGCCGGAAGACCTGGCCGGGCGCAAGTTTGCCTTCGCCAATCTGGCGGCGCGCGAGTTGTTGCGGCTGCCCGGAGTGGAAGGGCGCCTGCTGACCGCTGTGCGCCATCCCACGGTTCTCGAGGCTGTCGACGAGGCTCTGTTCCAGCGTCGCGAAGGCACGGCAATCTGGGAACAGGGCGGTCCGCGCGACCGTTGCTGGCGGGTCACCGTTCGACCGCTGGGAGAGGTTGGGTCAGGTCCGGAACGCATGGCCCTGATAGCATTCAGCGACCAGACCGACGCTCGGCGTAATGAGCGGATGCGCGCTGACTTTCTGGCCAATGCCAGCCATGAACTTCGCACGCCGCTAGCCTCGCTGAGCGGCTTCATCGAGACCCTACGTGGCCACGCTCGCGACGATGAGGCGGCGCGCGACCGGTTCCTGACCGTCATGCAGACCCAGGCGGATCGCATGGCGCGCCTGATCGATGACCTGCTCAGTCTGTCGCGTATCGAGCTGAATGAGCACATTCCCCCGCTTGATCGGGTGGACTTGGCCCTGACGGTCGCTGAGGTGGTTGAATCGCTCTCGCCCCTGGCCAAGGACCGCGACGTCGCTTTGGAGCTGGTCGTCCATGGTCGATCGGTCATTATCGGCGATCGTGACCAGATGGTGCAGCTGGTGCAGAATCTGGTCGCCAATGCGCTCAAGTACGCCCCAACGGGCAGCGCCGTTCGCATTGAGGTGCGGGCTGGGCTCGATGCAGCGGCCGCGGCGGCCAGCGGAACGTTGGAGAACGAGCCCCGCGCCCGCCATGCCCTTGTCACGCCCGATGCCGGTCCGGTGCAGTCCTTTGTCGCCCTGGTGGTCTCGGATCATGGACCGGGCCTAGCGCGTGAGCATCTGCCGCGTCTGTCTGAGCGGTTCTACCGGGCTCCCGGTCAAAAGAGCGGCGTCAATTCCGGCACGGGTCTTGGCCTGGCTATCGTCAAGCACCTAGTCAACCGCCACCAGGGCGGCCTGGCCGTGGAAAGCGAGTTGGATCGAGGCGCGACTTTCATCGCCTATCTGCCCGAGGCACCAACGCTTTCGCGTAGCCCATGATGCGGTGTCGCTAAACTGTCATATAAAAGTCATCATCCCATCGCCCGTTATCGTCACAAAACCTCCCCATGAGTGACGCTCCAGCCATGGACTACGACGAGCAATTGGCTCAGCTTGGGGCTGAAATTGCCAGGCTTGGCGGTCTGGTCGAGGCGCAGATCGCGTCTGCCGTTGATTCCATGACCCGCCGCGACGTGGCCCAGGCTTCCACCGTGATCGCATTGGATGATCGGATCGACGATCTGCAGGCGCGGATCGAACAGATGACCTTGAGCTTGATTGCGCTTCGTCAACCGGCTGCGATCGACCTACGCCGCGCCATGGCGGCGATGAAGATTTCAATGCAGCTGGAGCGCTGTGGCGACCTGGCCAAGAATATCGCCAAACGTGGTCTGGTGCTGGCCAAGGGCGAGGCCGTCACGCCGTTCAACCGCTCGATTGATCGCATGGGGCGGCTGGTGGTCGACCGCCTCAAAACCGTGCTCGACGCCTACGCCAACCAAGATATCGAGCGCGCCATCCAGGTCTGGAGCCGCGACGAAGAAGTTGACGAGCACTACAACGCTATCTTCCGCGAACTGCTCACCTATATGATGGGCGATCCGTGCATGATCACCCCCTGCACGCACTTGCTGTTCGTGGCCAAGAACCTCGAACGCATCGGCGACCACGCCACCAACATCGCCGAGATCGTCCATTACGAATTCACCGGCGAGGCCGTGCTGGGCGCGCGGCCGAAATTCGACAACCTTCAACAAGACTAAAAGGCCAAAGCCGCCATGAGCGCTGCTCCAACCTATGTGCTGGTGGTCGAGGACGAGGAAAGCCTCTGCGCCCTGATACAATATAATCTCGAAAAAGATGGCTTTGCGGTCGGCGTCGCCACCGATGGCGAGGAAGCCCTGATGATGATCGAGGAGCGCGCGCCCGATATCGTGATTCTGGACTGGATGATGCCCAAGGTCAGCGGCATCGAGGTCTGCCGCCGCCTGCGTGGCCGGGCGCAAACCCGCAACCTGCCGATCATCATGCTGACGGCGCGCGGCGAGGAGGGCGACCGTGTGCGGGGCCTGGATACCGGTGCCGACGACTATATGGTCAAGCCCTTCTCCATGACCGAGTTCACCGCCCGCGTGCGCGCCGTGCTGCGCCGGATCCGGCCGGCCTTCGCCGAGGAACGCCTTGTGCTCGGCGACATCGAGATCGACCAGGCTGCACACCGGGTGCGACGCGCTGGCCGGGGTGTGCGGCTGGGCCCAACCGAGTACCGCCTGCTGCGCCACCTGATCCAGCATCCGGGCCGGGTGTTTAGTCGCGAACAACTGCTTGACGCCGTCTGGGGCTCGGAAGTCTATGTCGAGCTGCGCACCGTCGATGTGCATGTCGGCCGCCTGCGCCGCGCCTTGACGGAGGACGAGACGTTCGACCCGATCCGCACCGTGCGATCGGCGGGCTATTCGATCGACTTCGAGGGTTGATCTTGACGTCGTGGCGCGCGAAAGCCGCGCCATGAACATCCTCCTCGTCGGCTCTGGCGGGCGCGAACACGCCCTCGCCTGGAAGATTGCCCAATCGCCCCTGTTGGACCGACTGGTCTGTGCCCCCGGCAATCCCGGCATTGAGCGGCTGTGCGAGACCCGCCCGGTGGCCGCAACGGATGTCGAAGGCCTGGTCGCCCTGGCGAGAGAGATCGCCGCTAATCTGGTGGTGGTCGGCCCGGAAAGCGCCCTGGAGCGCGGCCTGGCCAACGCCCTGGCGCTGGCCGGTATTCCCTGTTTTGGTCCATCGCAGGCCGCCGCACGGCTGGAGACCTCCAAGGCCTTCACCAAGGATTTCTGCGCTCGCCACGGCCTGCCCACGGCCGCCTACGGTGTGTTCGCCGACGCCGGCCCAGCCGGCGCTTTCCTCGAAACCCTCGACGCGCCCTATGTGATCAAGGTCGATGGCCTGGCCGCTGGCAAGGGCGTGGTCATTGCTGCGGATCTGGATGCGGCCCGCGCGGCGGTCAGCGATATGCTTGGCGGGCGCTTCGGGGCCGCCGGCGCGCAGGTGGTGATCGAGGAGTTCATGCAGGGCGAGGAGGTCTCGCTGTTTGCCCTGACGGATGGCACCACGGCCCGCCTCTTTGGGGCCGCCCAGGACCACAAACGCGCCTTTGATGGCGACGTGGGCCCCAATACCGGTGGTATGGGCACCTACGCCCCGGCCCCGATCCTTACCCCTGCCCTAGCGCAGCAGGCGCTGGACCAGATGATCTTGCCGGCCGTACGCGGCATGGCGGCGGAGGGCACACCCTATGTCGGCGTGCTCTATGCTGGGCTTATGCTCACCGAGACGGGTCCGCGCCTGGTCGAGTTCAACGCGCGTTTCGGCGACCCGGAGTGTCAGGTTCTGATGCTGCGGCTGGAGAGCGATCTCGTGCCCTATCTGCTGGCCTGCGCGACGGGCACCTTATCGCGCTTGCCGGATCCGGTTTGGATGGACGGGGCGGCCGTTTGTGTGGTGCTGGCCGCCAATGGCTATCCGGAAAATCCGCAGGCGGGCTCAACCATCCATGGGGCGGAGCAAGACTTTGGTGCCGATGTCACCGTGTTTCATGCCGGAACGGCGCGCGACGCCGACGGAGGCTTAACCGCCTCGGGCGGGCGGGTGCTAAATGTCTGCGCCAGCGGGGACGATATCAGGACGGCGCGGGACCGCGCTTACGCGGCGGTCGACCAGATCCGCTGGCCGGGTGGCTTCCATCGGCGTGATATTGGCTGGCGCGCGCTTTAGGCAGGATCGTTGCTAATATGGCGTCCAGCGCAGCCTCGTCCTCGAACCGCGCTCGCATAGGCCATGACCTGACCTTGGCCTGCCATTCTCGAGGCAGTCGGGCCCAGTCCTTTTCCGTGGTCAGCAAGATCGCGCCGGCCTCGGCGGCCTGGCGCTCCAGCACCCAGAGAGTGGCCTCGTCATAGGGTTGATGGTCGGCGAAGGCGGCAAAATCCGATACCTCTATCCCCCCAGCCTTTAGCGCCCGCTCGAATTTCCAAGGCTTGCCAATGCCGGCAAAGGCCAGAACCTTGGTCGCCTTGGCGAACGCCGCCACAGGTTCAAGCCGTGCCACGAGCACTGGCGTTGGGGCCAGCAACGCCAGCAGGGCCGCGTCTGGCTCTGCCAGGTCATGCGGCATCAGTAGCACCACTGCGTCTGTACGGCTCAGGCCCGCCTTCAGCGGCTCGCGCATCGGCCCGGCGGGAAAGACGGCACCGTCCCCGAACGGCCATTCGTCGTCGCGCGTCTCGCCATCGACCACCACCAGTGACAGCGCCTTGGCTACCGACGGATTCTGGTGCCCGTCGTCCATCACCACAATCTGAGCGCCCTTCGCAGCGGCGGCGCGCGCACCCTCTAGCCGATTCTTCGAAATCCAGATCGGCAGGTCCCCTGCCAGCATCATCGGCTCATCGCCGACATCCTCGGCCGAATGCCGGGTTGGATCGACCTGTATTGGACCCTTGAGCTGGCCGCCGTGGCCGCGTGATAGGCCATGAGCCGCGACTCCATGGGCCGCTAGCCGCATCAAGAGTTCACGCACCACGGGCGTTTTGCCGGCCCCGCCAACCGTCACATTGCCAACGCAGATCACCGGAATACCGGGATCGGTTGCAATCCTGGTGGCAAGCTTGCGCGCCGTCACTGCCGCCCAGATCCAGCTCATGGGGGTCAATAGGGCGCGCGTTATCGGCATGGGTGCGCCTCGGCGCACGTACCACCAGCGGGGTGTGCCCAACTTCATCCCATGACCTCGTCGGATGGCGGCGGTAGCAGCGGCGCGATCAGCGCCCATCCGGCCTCCATGGCGGCGGCTTGGCTATCGACCAGGCCTCTCGCCCGTGCGGCTTGAGC
Source organism: uncultured Caulobacterales bacterium (assembly GCA_903889785.1). Lineage (GTDB taxonomy): Bacteria > Pseudomonadota > Alphaproteobacteria > Caulobacterales > Caulobacteraceae > Caulobacter. The sequence continues at coordinate 8,232 of CAISYT010000199.1, read as the reverse complement.
CTTGGCGGCTATCGAATCGCTCAGGGCCCAGGTGAAGGCCCTTCCCAGGTCTGTTGAGTTGTTGACCATGGTCACGCCGTTCAGCGCCTGAAGGGCGGCATAAACCTCTGCCCAGTTGCGGACCTGAGGTCCGCTGATGATCGGGCAGGCAAGCCTGGCGGGTTCCAGCGGATTGTGCCCGCCAACCCGCTTGGACATGCCGCCCCCGACATAGGCCGCCGCCGCTACCCGAAACCATAGCCCTAGTTCGCCCAGGGTGTCGGCGATATGAATTGCTCCGTTTGCCGGAGACTCTCCGCGGCTGCGAAGGGTGGCGCGGTAACCGCGAGCGCGGGCCATGTTCGCCAAGCCCAGGCCCCGTTCGGTGTGGCGCGGCACAATCACCAACAGAGATGCGCGGTCCGGATCGGCCTGGCTATAGGCCTCCAAGACCAGCTCATCCTCTCCGCCATGGGTCGAAGCGGCTAGCAAAATAGGCCGCCCGCCGGCGGCGGCCCGGACAGCTTCAATCGCCGCTGGATCGGCTGGCAGGGTATCGGCGGCCAATTTTAGATTCAGCCGTCCATCGACGCGGGCTCCAAGGTCTTCAAGGCGGCGGGCGGAGGCGTCATCCTGCGGTAGGATCAGGTCGAATAGGCCAAAGGTTTCGGCGGCGGATTGCGGATAGTTTCGCCAGCCATGGGCGGACTTTTCGGTCATGCGCGCGGAGACCAGGGCCAGTTTCGCGCCGCGCGCCTTGGCGCCGAGCAACAGGTTCGGCCAGATTTCGCCCTCAGCGACGATGGCGATGTCGGGCCGCCAATACTCAAGAAAGCGTCTCGTCGCGCCCGGCGCATCGATCGGCGCGTATTGGTGCGGAACGTCCCCTGGCAGTCGTCGAGCCAGCAGGCTCGCCGCGGTTGCGGTGCCTGAGGTCACGACCAGTTGAAGGTCTGGCCGCTGGGTATGCAGGCGTTCGACAAGCGGCAGCAGGGAAAGGGTCTCGCCGACACTGGCACCATGCATCCAAACCAGCGGCCCCTTCTGGCGTGTGCAGCTAGGATAACCCAGGCGCTCGCGCAGGCGCTTTGGATCTTCTTTTCCGCTGATCGCCCGTTGCCACAAGATGAGCGGCGCGAGCGGTTCAGCGAGGCCCAGCAAAAGCCGGTAGACGGTTAGCGCGGGCGCGCTCACGCCAGCTCCGCACACGGCCCATCGCAGTTGGCCGCCTCATCTTCGATCTGCAGGGTGACATGGCCGATGCCGTATTCGGTCTTCAATGCCGTGGCGGCCTGCTGCAACAGCGATCCGCCTAAGCCGGGTGCCAGAAGATGGGCGGTCAGGGCGGTCTCGGTCGTGCTCATGGCCCAGATATGGATATGATGAACGTTGATGACGCCGGGCAGGGCACCCAGGGTCTGGCGCACTTTCGCCGGATCGATGCCGCGGGGGGCAGCGTCCAGCGCCATGTCCAGGCTTTCACGCAGAAGGCCCCAGGTTCCCAGCATGATTACCGCGAGCACAACCAGGGTCACGGCGGGGTCCAGCCAGAGCCAGCCCGTTACGCCGATGGCCAGGGCCGCGACGACCACCCCAGCACTGACGGCGGCGTCGGCGGCCATGTGCAGATAGACGCCACGCAGGCTGATGTCGTCCTTGCGACCGCGCATGAACATCAGGGCCGTCACGGTATTGATCACCACCCCGACAGTGGCAACGGCGGCCATCCATCCAGTCTGCACCGGCCGCGAATGGTCTAGGCGGATCAGGGCTTCCCAGGCCACGGCACCGACGCCCGCCAGCAGGACGCCGGCATTGGCCAGGGACGCCAGGATGGTGGCCTTGCGCAGGCCATAGGTGCGGCGCTGGGTCGCTGGCTGTCGGGCCAGGATGACGGCGGTCCAGGCTAACAGCAGACCTAGCACATCGGCCAAGTTGTGCCCAGCGTCGGCCAGAAGGGCCAGGGAACCGGTGAAGATCCCAGCGGCGGCCTCAATGGCCACGAAACCGACGTTCAGCCCAGCGCCGACGGCGAAAGCCACGCCGAAATCGGCGGGGGCGTTACTGTGCCCGTGCCCGTGCCCGTGCCCGTGCCCGTGCCCGTGATCGTGATCGTGGCCATGATGCGCGTGCCCATGGTCTTTTTTGTGACCCTGTGCTGGCTCGTGACCCGAGTGATCGTGATCAGCGTGGTCATGGTGCTTGTGGTGCGGATCAGCCATCATCCTTAATCCCACCCAAAGGCCCGGCAATCAATGCTGCTGGGCGGCCAGCATGGCTTGGCGGTCGAGGTCGCGCAGAATTTCGGTCCACTGTGCCGTCAGCGCATCGGGATCGTCCTCTCGCCGGGCATGGTAGGGCCCGCCCCAAACCATGGCCGCACGTCCAAACGGCAGGGGGATTATGGTGCGGTCCCAGGTATCGAGGTGCAGGCAGGGATCGGCGGCGATACCCACCATCAAGACCGGGGCACCGGTCAGCCGCGCTAGGGCGGCGACGCCTTTTTGCATCTCCAGCGCCGGACCGCGCGGTCCATCCGGGGTCACGGCCACAGCCTTGCCGGCAGCAAGAAAGCGGACCATTTCACGGAATGCCTGCTCGCCGTTCTTGTTCTTGCCGCTATCCGAGCTTTTTTTCGACGAGCCGCGAATCGAGCCGAATCCAAGCCGCTCCATCACCTGGGCGATGAATTCCCCATCCTTGGAGCGAGAGATGAGCACCTGCAGTTCTTGCGCGCCGTCCTTGGCAGGCCAGGTTGGTGCGGAGATCGGGATCGTCTGGTGCCAGAGGCACAGGATCACTGGATCGCCCTTGGCCCAGACCGCCTCGGGAATCTGACGATTGATGTGCCGCCAGCGCAGGGTGGCCAGGGTCGGGCGCAGATAGGCGGTGACCAGGGCGGCGGCGAGTTGCACAACCAGAGACGATTTCAAGGGTCTCAAGCCGACGTCTCCGTCGGTACGTGGTCTAGGTCCTGGGCACGAGCCAGGCGGGCATAGAGCCCTTTTCGCCGGATCAGGGCGGCATGGGTACCGCTTTCGACGACCTTACCGGCCTCAATCACATACAGCCTGTCGCATTTCCTGACGGTCGAGAGGCGGTGAGCGATCATCACGGTGGCGCGCCCCCCCATCAGTCGGTCCAGCGCTGCCTGCACCTCAGCTTCAGACTCAGTGTCGAGCGCGCTGGTGGCCTCGTCGAGAAGCAGGATGGGAGCATTTTTCAAGAAGGCGCGGGCAATGGCGATTCGCTGGCGCTGACCCCCGGAAAGGCGGGATCCGGCCTCACCGACGACCGTCTGGTAGCCCTGGGGCAGGGCCTCGATGAAGCCATGCGCGGCGGCTTGCCGGGCGGCCGCCTCGATTTCGTCCGCGTCGGCGTCTGGCCGGGCGTAGGCGATGTTGGCGGCGATGGTGTCGTCAAAAAGGAACGGTTCCTGGGTTACCAGGGCGATGGCATCACGCAGCGATGACAAGGTCAGGGCGCGCACGTCGATCCCATTGATCATGACGCTACCACCCGTGACGTCATAGAAGCGCGGAATCAGATTCAGCAGGGTACTCTTGCCGCCTCCAGACGGGCCGACCAGGGCCACAGCCTCGCCCCGTCGAACCGCAAGCGAGACCCCGTCGACGGCCTGTGTGCCGCCCGCCTCGTAAGCGAAGGCGGCGTTCTCGAAGCGGATGGTAAAGTCGACTTTGAGCGCCAGGACCCTGGCGTCAGAACTTTCGCGGACCTCGGGTTCGACGTCGAGCGAGGCAAACAGGCGCCGAGCCGCGATCATCCCCTCGGCCAGCACAGTCTGCAAATTGGCCAGCTGGCGCAGGGATTGCGAGGCAGCGGCCAGGGCGACGATGAAGGAGGTGAACTCCCCACCGTTCATGCCGCCGGTGCGCGCCCGCCAGCCGGCATAGCCGATAACCCCGGCGGTAATGACCATCATAAGGGCCTCGGTGGCCGGGGCGGCGTAGGCGCGGGCGTTGGCACCCTTGATGATGTGAACCTGACGGCGGGCCACGACGGCGGCGACTCGCGCCTCTTCCTCTACTTCGCGGTTGTTGATCTTGACGATCTTGATGCCGTCCAACCCCTCCATCATGGCGGTGGAGAGTGCGCTGGTCTCGGCCATGGCACCACGGGCGGCCTTGGTGGTGCGGCGCGAGAAGGTGCGCATCGAGATGGTGGCCAGGGGCGCGCCGATCAACACGATGCCTGTAAGGATCGGATCGAGGAACAGCATCACGCCGATCATCGCCGCTACGGTCAAGAAATGTTGGGTATAGTTGACCACGCCGCTGGTCGCAGCCTCGCGGATCAGGCCGGCGTCATAGAGTACCTGCGAGACGAACCCGCCGGTGTGGCTGGCGTTCAGCCGGGCCAGGTCGGCGCGCAACAGGCGTCCGAACAGGGCGGTCTGGATGTCGCCAACGATGGTGTGACCGATACGATTGGTCAGGGATGCCTGGATCAGGGCTGCTGCGGCGCGCACGATGGCGGCCAGGATAATCGCAACGGGGATTAGCCAGAGTTTCTGAACGTGGCCGTGTCCGAATATCCCATTTGTTGCCGGCTCCAGCAGGCGTGCCAGCACGGCGGTCATCAAGGCGGTGACAGCCGCCATCAGCAATGCCAGCGCCAAGCCGGGCCAGCGGCGGCGCAAATAGTCGCGCCATACCCGCGCGGCCAGGTCGCGGCGGCTCATCTGGGCCTCGGTTATCGGGGCGGACGGCAAGGTCATGCTTCCGGGAGGTTGTCTTTGAGACGGCCCGTGTCAAGGCGACGCCTTTGCACAGGGGTGCGAAGTCACTAGTTAGGCGACATGTCCGCCACACCCGTGAAATTCGATCTGACGACGCCGGAAGGGCGCCGCAAGGCCCATAGCGACTATCTATGGTGGGGCGACCACGCCTTTCTGCGCAAGCTGGTCAAGAACCGCCATTGGGTCGACGAAGGCAGGCTGCTGCGCGGAAATCAGCCCTCGCCGACCCAACTCCAGGCCCTGAAGGCTCAAGGCATCAAAACGATCATCAACCTGCGTGGCGGCGACGGCAGCTTCTCAGTTCTGGAGCGTGATGCCTGCAACCAGCTGGGCCTAACCCTGGTCGATCATGTTGTGACCTCAAGAGAAATTCCAACGCGCGACCGGGTGCTCGGCGCAAAGGCAATGTTTGCCACGATCGAATATCCAGCCTTCATCCACTGCAAGTCTGGTGCGGATCGGGCTGGCTTGATGAGCGCGCTTTATGTGCATTTCCAACTTGGCCATCCTATCCGCCAGGCCATGAAACAGCTCTCCTGGCGCTACCTGCACTCCAGGATCGGCAAGACCGGCGTGCTCGACTATTTGTTCGAACGCTACCTGGCTGAAGGTGAGCCGGTGGGTCTCAGCTTTATCGACTGGGTCGATAGCCCGGCCTACGACCCCGTCGCCATCAAGGCCGACTTCCGCGCCGGTTGGTTTGGCGACCTACTGACCGAGAAGCTGCTGCGCCGCGAATAGCGGGTCGTCTCGCAACTGTTACATATTTCATGTAATGATGAATTATGGACCTACCATCCGCCGCTAAAACGCTGTCTGCCCTGGCCCATGACGGCCGATTATTGATCTACCGCGAACTGGTCACTGCGGGCCCGGAAGGTCTGGCCGCCGGTGTCCTCAGCCGCCGCTGCGCGATAGCGCCCAACACGCTCTCGGCCAGTTTGACGGTGCTGGCTCATGCCGGCCTGGTCAGCTCGCGGCGTGACGGCCGTTCGATCATCTACAGCGCCGCCTATGACCGCATGTCCGATCTGCTCTGGTTTCTGGTTCAGGATTGCTGCGGCGGCCGAACGGAAATCTGTGCGCCTCTTCAAAAAATAGCCGCCGTGGACGCTTGCTGCGGTGTCGAAACTCAATTCAACGCGGGACGGGCCTGATGACCGATTTTCCAATCATGATCTTCCACAACCCGGCCTGCGGCACATCCCGCAACACCCTCGCTATGATCCAGGCCGCTGGCTACACGCCCACTGTGGTCGACTATGTGAAGGCGGGCTGGGAAAAGGGTCAATTGCAAGACCTTCTCGCGGTCATGTCCGCCACACCCCGCGACATTCTGCGCGAAAAAGGCACGCCGGCGACCACGCTGGGCCTGCTGGACCCGGCGGTGACCGATGAGGCGATCATCGATGCCATGACGGCTCATCCGATCCTGGTGAACCGGCCCATCGTGGTTACACCCAAGGGTGCCGCCCTTTGCCGGCCGTCTGAGGCAGTGCTCGCGCTGTTCGATCGCACGCCGGACCAGTTCACGAAGGAAGACGGCGAAATCGTTCGCATCGGCGACTCAAACCCGAAAAGTCCCAAGGCATGAGCTTTACGCCTGCTCGTTCCCTCATGGCCGAGGTGCTTGGAACCGCGCTGCTGCTGGCCATCGTGATTGGCTCAGGAATCATGGGCGAGCAATTGGCGGGCGGAAACACGGCCATTGCCCTGCTTGGCAACACCCTGGCCACCGGTGCCGGACTGGTGATGTTGATCACGGTCTTCGGCCCGATCAGCGGGGCGCACTTTAATCCGCTGGTCACGCTGATCTTTATGGCTCGGCGCGAGATCGGGCTGGGACTCGCGCTGGCCTATATTCTCGCGCAGTTGATCGGCGCGGTTCTGGGGGTGTGGTCGGCTCATGCAATGTTCGGCGAGCCGATCCTGCAGGTCTCGGCCAAGTTGCGTGACGGTCCCAGCCAGGTCTTCGCTGAAGCTGTTGCCACCTTTGGCCTGATCGCCGCGATCCTGGGGTCAGTGCGGTTCCGGCCCGAGTCCACGCCGTGGATTGTCGGGCTCTACATCACCGCCGCCTACTGGTTTACCGCCTCGACGTCTTTCGCCAACCCGGCCGTCACTCTGGCACGCAGTCTCTCAAACACCTTCGCCGGCATAGCGCCCCATTCTATTCTGGGGTTTCTCGCCGGCCAAAGCGCCGGGGCGATCACAGCCTACTTGGTCTTTGCGTGGCTGCTACGCCAGGACGCCGTTCGGGCCTAGTGCTCGTGGCCTTCGTCGTTGGGGCCCGGTTCGATCAGTTTGTGGGCGTGCAGGATGAAATAGCGCGCATGGGCGTTGTCGACGGTCGACTGGGCGCGTGATTTCCAGGCCCGGAAGGCCTCGGCGTAGTTCGGATAGGCACCGACCATCTCGACCTTCTTCAGGTCGGAAAACTCTATGCCGTCCACGTCCTTGAGTTCTCCACCGATCACTAGGTGCAGAAGTTGCTTATCGGGCATGGGAATTTCCTATGACGCCATCAAACTGTGGTGCTGGCGGGAATAGCGCCCAGCCGCGCCTCGATCAAGGAATGCAGGATCGGATTGGCGCAGATCAGACCGCGCGACCGCGGGATGTCACGGTTGTAGGCAATGGGCCGCCCATGGTTATCGCTCACCTGGGCACCGGCGAGGCCCGCAATTAGGTCGCCGGCGGCCATGTCCCATTCGTGCAGGTGGCTGACCGAGGCCATGCCGTCAAAGCTGCCTGACGCCACAAGACAGAGCCGAAGGGCGATAGAATTGCGCCGCGCCACGTCCATCGGCGGCCAGTCCGCCGCCGCCAGGGTTCGGGCGTCGGCCAGCATGGCACAGCCCTCAAGCTCGCGTCGTTCGCTGACGCGGATCGCCTTGCCGTTTAGCCGCGGCTCGGCACCGACCTCGCCGGTGTAGATTTCCCCGAGCGCGGGCGCGCAGACCACGCCAGCGATGGGACGGCCATCCTCGACCACCGCCAGAGAGATCGAATACCAGGGCGTGCCCTTGAGATAGGCCGTGGTGCCGTCAATCGGATCGATCACGAACAGCTGGCGGCGCGTCAGGCGATAGGCGCTATCGGCAGACTCTTCCGAAAGCCAGCCGTAGTTGGGCTGGGCCCCGAGCAGACGTTGCTTGAGCAGGGCATCGATTGCCAGATCGCCGTCGGTCACCGGCGATCCGCCGATCTTGGAGGAAACCTTCAGACCCGCTGACTGGTAGCGCAGGGCGAGGTCCCCCGCCTCCTGAGCCGCTTCGATTAGCAGGGCGAGATCGGTCATTTTCCAGCGATGGCGAGGTTGTCCACCAGCAGGGAGGGCGCATTGGCTGCGCCGCGGATTTCCAGATCGTTGCCCGGGACGAGCCTAGCCCAGATGTCGATCAGGTTGCCGGCGACGGTGACCTCAGTAACCGGCCAGGCGATCTCGCCATTCTCAAACCAGAAGCCCGAGCAGCCCGCAGACCAGTCGCCGG
>CAISYT010000198.1 GCA_903889785.1 uncultured Caulobacterales bacterium | reverse complement strand
GTACACCGGTGCCCCAGTCAGTTTCGACAGTCGCGCGGCCAGGGGCGAATGATCAGAGTGGTCGTGCGTAATCAGGATCGCGGTGACGCGCTCGTGCTTGATGGCGGTCAGGATCGCGGCCAGATGCGTATCGAGCGCCGGACCCGGATCGATCACCGCCACCTCGCCATGGCCGACGATATAGGTGCCTGTGCCCGTGAAGGTGAACGGCCCAGGATTGTTCGCGACCACGCGTCTGATGCCCGGCGAGACCACGTCGCAGCGCCCGTAGGCGAAGTCGAAATCTCTGACGAAGGGGATCACTACGGCCATGGCCTAGCCTTTAGCACATTGACGCGTCCTGTCGCAGGCGTAGTCGGACATATTAACCTTAACACTTGAATTTTATGAGGAAATTTTAGCCCGAGTCTTGCGATCAACAAAAGGTAAATGCATTAATGGCGGCGTGATAACAGCAGCGGCATTCCTTTTTGTTTCAAAACGGCTCCAGCTGATGGCCTTCGCCCTGCTGTGCCTCACCTTGGGGCAGTTGATCCTGGCCAGCTGCGTTCCGGAAAGCCCTATGCCCATGGCCGCGCGAACAGCCTACAGCGCCGCGCGCTAAGGCGTTGGACGTCCAAAGCGCGCCCTAAAGGATGTTGCTTAGATCGTAGCCTGCCGCGGCTGCAGTGGCTTTCAGGTCTGCGGCGTCGGCACCGTTTTGCGCTGCGCCCAGCGACCAGGTGATGATCGAGCGCGTGCCAGAGCGGCAGAATAGCAGGGCAGGGCCGTCGACAACCTCCACCGCCGCTGCCGTCTGCTCGACCTGATCGCGCGTCGGCATGCCGCGCACGGGGATGTGCACATAGGTGAGGCCCGCTGCCTTGGCCGCCACCTCGATCTGTGCCGAGGTCGGCTGGCCGCCTTCCTCGTCGTCGGGGCGGTTATTGACGATCAACTGGAAGCCCTCTTTGGCCGCCTGTGCCACGTCCGCTAAGGAAATCTGCGGCGAAACGGAAATATCGGGCGTCACGGTACGAAAAGACATGCTGCTTAAATTCCTCAATTGCGATCGGTGGCCATCGCCGTCTGCGTTGACATCATCGGACGCCGGTGAAACCTTCGCAACACTGCGGTTTAGGGATTTCGATGCTAGGCCTCATAGCGCGTCGGCTGTTCACCGCCTTGCCGACCCTGTTCCTGGTCATCACCGCGGCCTTCTTCATGATGCGTGCTGCGCCCGGCAATCCGTTCCAGGGTGAGCGTCAGTTACCGCCCGAGATTGAGGCGCGGGTCATGGCCAAGTACGGCTTCGACCGGCCGCTGATCGTGCAATACGGCACCTACATCGCCGATGTTGCCCACGGTGATCTTGGGCCCTCGTTGAAGTACAAGGATAAGTCCGTCGGTGACGTGCTGAAGGAAAATTTCGGCGTCAGTCTGGTGTTGGGGCTATCCGCACTGATTGTCGCTGGCGTGACAGGAATCGCTTTGGGCATCGCCGCCGCCCTGCGCCAGAACCGGCCGGCCGACTATCTCGTAATGGCCGTGGCCGTGGCCGGAGTCTGTGTCCCCACCTTCGTCACCGCGCCCCTACTGGTGTTGCTGTTCGCCTCGACGCTGCAATGGCTGCCCAATGCCGGCTGGAACAACGGGACTCTGCCTAATTTGATCCTGCCTGTGGCCGTTCTGGCCCTGCCGCAGATCGCCATTATTTCGCGGCTGGTTCGGGCCGGGATGATCGAGAGCCAGCGCTCCAACTTCGTGCGCACTGCCCGCGCCAAGGGGCTGCCTGACTGGCGTGTGGTGCTGCGCCACGCCCTGCCGCCGGCGCTGATTCCGCTGGTGAGCTATCTGGGGCCCGCCTGTGCGGGCCTGCTGACGGGCTCTCTGATCGTCGAGCGCGTGTTTGCCCTGCCGGGCCTGGGCAAGTTCTTTGTCATCAGTGCCCTGCAGCGCGACTACACGGTGGTGATGGGCATGGTGATTGTCTATGCGGCCCTGATCCTGGCGCTCAACCTGCTGTCGGACCTGATCGCCGCTGCGCTTGATCCAAGAGTGCGCCTGTCATGAGCCGTACCGCGATCCTCCTCGCCGCCGCCGCGCCGCGTGGGCGCAGCCTGTGGGATGACGCTAGGGGGCGCTTGCTGGCCAACCGCGCCGCCGTGGCAGGGTTGATCTTGCTGGCCCTGCTATTCCTTGCCGCAGTCTTTGGTCCGGCGCTCACGCCCTGGCGGTTCGACGTGGTCAACAAGAACGATGTCTGGGCCGCTCCCCTGACTCAGGGGCATCTGTTAGGGGCCGACAGCCTAGGTCGTGACCTTTTGGCGCGGGCGCTGATGGGGCTGCGTGTCTCATTGGCGGTCGGGGTCGTGGCGACCTTCGTTTCCCTGGTGGTCGGCATCGCCTGGGGCACCACGGCGGGCTATGTCGGCGGGCGGGTCGATGAGGCCATGATGCGGATCGTTGACGTGTTGTTCGCCCTACCGTTCGTGTTTTTCGTCATCCTGCTGATGGTGGCGTTCGGATCGTCCATCGTGCTGATGTTCCTGGCCATTGGTGCCGTGGAATGGCTGACCATGGCCCGTATCGTGCGCGGTCAGACCCGTGCCTTGAAATCCAGAGAATTTGTCGAGGCCGCCCGCGCGGCTGGCCTCACCGCCCACCAGATCATGCTGCGCCACATCGTGCCCAATCTGCTGGGGCCGGTGGTGGTCTATGTCACCCTGACCATTCCCGGCGTGATCCTGGCCGAGAGCTTCCTGTCCTTCCTGGGGCTGGGGGTGCGCCCGCCCATGGCCTCGCTCGGATCGCTGATTGCCAATGGTGCGCAGGATATGGAATTGGCCCCCTGGCTGCTGATCGCTCCCGCCCTGATCATGGCCGCGACCCTGATGAGCTTCAACTTCATCGGCGATGGTCTGCGCGATGCACTGGACCCAAAAGACCGATGAGGGCGGCGGTTCTTATCCTAGCGGCGATGCTTGTCCTGGTTGGCTGTTCGCCGAAGGGCTCGACCGCCGCCTGCGCGCCCGCCCGAACCTGTCTGCGCATGGGCAATGGAGCCGATCCTGCCACGATCGATCCGCAGAAGATCAACGGGGTAGAAGAAGACAATATCGTCGGCAGCGCCATGATGGGCCTCACCACCGAAGATGTGAACGGCAACGTCATTCCAGGCATTGCTACCCGCTGGGAAACCAGCCCCGACGGCCTGATCTGGACCTTCCATCTGCGCGACGCCAAATGGTCTGACGGCTTTCCGGTAACGGCCGACGACTTCGTTTTCGGTCTGCGCCGCCTGCTCGATCCCAAGACCGTGGCCGAATATGGCTACCTGCTCTATTTCATCCGGGGAGCTCAGGCGGTGAACGAGGGCAAGGCCCCGTTGGAGGCTCTAGGCGTCATGGCGCTCGATGCGCACACGCTACAGATCAAGCTCCTGCACCCTGCGCCCTACCTACTGCAGCTGACCAAGCACCAGACCATGTATCCCGCGCCGCGCCACATCGTTGAGCGATACGGCGAGACCTGGACCAAGGATCACTACGTCTCCGACGGTCCCTATGTAATCCAGACTTGGAAGCTCGGCGACTACATCCATGCCACCAAGAACCCGCTGTTCTTCGACGCTAATAACGTCTGCATCGACGACATCTATTTTTACCCCATCAGCGATTCCATCAGCGCAGAGCGGCGCGTACGCCGGGGTGAGCTGGACTGGAATATCGATATTCAGAGCAACCGCATCGCCCGACTGCGCAAGGAGATCCCCGACTACGTTCACACCAACACCTGGCTCGGCACGACCTACATCGCCTTCAACGCCCAGGTCGCGTCGCTGAAGGATAAGCGGGTCCGCCATGCCCTCAGCATGGCCATCGACCGCGATTTCATGACCAAAAAGCTGCTGCGCGGTGGCCAGTCCAGCGCCTACAGCTTCACCCCGCCGGGTGTCGCCAACTATACGCCGGTGCAGGTCCCACCATGGTCCTCATGGCCCTATGAGGCTCGGCAGGCTGAGGCGCGGCGGCTCTTGGCGGCGGCGGGCTTTGGCCCAGGCCACCCGCTGAAGATCGAGATCACCCATCGCAACACGCCCGACCCAAGCCTGATCATGTCGGCCATCCAGTCGGACTGGACCAGTATCGGGGTGCAGGTGTCCTTGGCGCCGGAGGAGGGGCAAATCGCCTACCAATCCTATCGGTCTCGCGCCTTCCAGATCGCCGACGCCGGCTGGATCGCCGATTACAACGACCCAAAGAGCTTTCTCGATCAGCTCCAGTCCAAGACCGGTACGATGAACTATGGCGACTACAACAATCCGGCCTACGACAGCCTGCTCGACCAGGCCGACCATGAGAATGACATCGCCAAACGGGCTGCCTTGCTAGCTCGGGCTGAAGCCTTAATGCTAGACGATGCCCCGTTCGTGCCGATCTATTTCTACGTGTCGAAGAACCTGCTCAACCCAAATATCACCGGCTTTGGACCCAATATCGCTGACCGCCACCGCATCCGTTGGATGTGCGTAAAATCCTAGCGCGCCCGACAGCCGTGGCCGAGCTTGCGGCGCTAGAACGGCGTCGGTGCCAGCACCCTGGCCCCCTCGCTGCGCAGCTTGGCCTGTACAACCTGATCTAAGATCTTCTTGGCGTTCGGATCGCCCAGCAGCCAGGCCGAAGCCGCCAGGGTACGGACTGAGGTTTCTGTCATGCCCAGCGTCCGTCCCAGCTTGCCCAGGGGCGAGGTCGCTCCGCCGAAACGCTTGAGGCGCTCATCGCCGTCGATCTTGGCCAGGACCTTGGCGCGATCCACCGCGTCATAAAACCCGCCCAGGTGATCCACCAGGCCAAGCCCCTTGGCCTGTTCCCCGGTCCAGACCCGCCCCTTGGCAATTTCGTGCACCCGCTCGACGGGCAGATGCCGCCCCGCGGCCACCCGTCCAACGAAGCCATTATAGATCTGGTCCATCCAGGCCTCGAACTTGGCCTTCTGCGCCGGCGTCATGGTCGAAGCGGTGTCGAATGCGTCGGCATAGTCGCCGCCGACCTTCAGCTCCTTCATGTCGACCCCAAACCGCCCCAGTGCATCGCCCAGGGCGAACTTGCCGCCATAGACCCCGATCGAGCCAGTCAAGGTCGTTGGTTCAGCCACGATCTCGGTCGCGCCAGAGCTGATCCAATAGCCGCCTGACGCCGCATAGGTGCCCATGCTGACCACCACAGGCTTCGCGGCCTTGGCCGCAAGAACGGCCGCCAGAATCTGTTCTGACGCCGTGTCCGAACCGCCAGGGGATGAGACACGGAATACGATGGCCTTCACCGACTTATCGTCTGCCGCGTCATACAGCGCCTTGGCGATGTCGTCAGAATACACCGTGGTGTCGCCGGAGAACGGGTTAGAGGTGTCGCCCGAGCCGGTCATGATGGCCCCTTCCGCCCCTATGAAGGCTATGGTCGGCCGGCCTGCCAGGTCCAACGCCTTCAGCGCGCCCCGATAGTCATGGAACTCAGTCAGCTTGGCCCCGTCGCCGGCGATCTTGATAAGGGCGTCCTGGGCTTCCTTCACCTGGCCAATTTGGTCCACCAGCCCCTTGGCCTTGGCGTCCTGCGCCGAATAGGGGCCGGCCTCCAGCGCCGCATGCAGGGCGGCGGCGTCGGTCTTTCGGTCCGTGGCGGCGGCGTTGATGGCGCTGTTGTAGACCGAGCCCATCCAGCCCAGCTCCGACTCGCGGTGGGCGGCGGTGTAGTCGCTGTACAGGTAGGGATTGACCGC
>CAISYT010000197.1 GCA_903889785.1 uncultured Caulobacterales bacterium | reverse complement strand
GCCAGGCGGCACCGATGATGATGGTGCCAGCGAAGGTGCCGCTCAGCGGTGCGGGCAGGTGTATCCCGGCCCCTTGGAACAGCAGTCCGCCGATCAGCACATAGAGGGGATAGTGCAGCACATAGAGGGGGTAGGATAGGTCGCCGGCCAGGCGGCATAAGCGTGCGGCGGGGCCCTGCGCCGGTGCTGCGGCGGCTGCGGCGGTCACCAGAATGGGGAACACCACCAGCAAACAGACCAGATCGAAATAGGGATTCCAAGGATAGTGGCTCGGCGTCGCCAGGAGGGCGACCAGGGCGATGGCCGTGGTGACGAACGGCGCTGGCAGGGCCGGCATTGCCCAGCCGCGTCGGCGGCTGGCAGCCAGCAGGCGGAACAGCAGCACCCCGCCGAAGAACCCCAGCGCTGTTCGCGGGAAGCCACCCAAGAGGTAGGCCGGCCGACCCCCGATATCCACCCCACCGTGAAAGGCGCAATAGGTCATAAGCAGGGCGCTCGTCCCGACGATGCCGATCAGGGGCTTCCATGTCAGGCGGGCCCCGATCAGGGCGAAGCCTAGGTTGGCGAGAAGTTCGAAGAACAGTGACCAGGTTGGCCCGTCCAGCGGGAAGATGCTGTCGCCGGCCGAGGGGGCCCAGTTATCAGGGATCAGCAGCAGGCCGCGAACCAGGTCGTAGGCAATCTCTAGTGGCCCAAGCGCGCCAGGTTCGCCGAACGCCATCCGCACCACAGGCCAAATCACCCCCAGAAGGGTCCCGAGGAAGATCAGCGGATATAGCCGGATCAGACGCAGGCCCATGAAACGCCAGGGGCTCATGCCCGCAGCGATACGATCATCATAAGCGAAGGCGATCACAAAGCCGCTCAGCAGGAAAAAGAAGTCCACCGCCAGATAGCCGTGACCCAGGAAACCGCCCGGCGCGTAGAACCAGCGGCCTCTGTGCATCACCAGAACGACCACGGCGGCGACGCCGCGCAGGCCGTCGAGGGCCAGGAAATGTTGCTTGCCGCTGAGAGTGGGGAGCATGGGGATTGCGATAAGGCACCGGCATGGATCGTCAAGCCGGAAACCCGCTATGATGCGATGCAGCAACTAATCGTCGATTAATAAAAACGGGGGTGGTGAAAGCGATTTAGCCACTCTATTTGCGGAGGCGGTGGTCGAGGACTCAAGATGATCGAAATATCCCAGAAAGCCCGCCCAATGGCCGCCGCCGGATTGGTTCTGCTGCTCGCCTCGGCGGCGAACGCCCAGACGGTCGATGCCGTGGTCGTTACAGCCCGCGATCAGGCGGGCCTGTTGGAACGCCTGCCCAGCGATACCGTGCTGGGTATCGCCAAGCCCCTGATCGATACCGCACGGTCAGCCAGCTTCGTCAGCGACCAGACCCTGTCACGCTATGGCGTGCAGAGTGTCGATGGCCTGGGGGCGGTGACGCCGGGTGCCTACACCGCCAGCTTCTTCGGCGTGCCGGGTGCGCTTAATGTTCGCGGCACCCTGGCGGAGACCTATTTCCGCGGCTTCAAGCGAATTGAAAACCGCGGCACCTATTCCACCCCGATTGGTGATGCCGCACGGATCGATATCGTACGCGGCCCTCCGACCCCGATCTTCGGCCCCGGCAAGGTGGGCGGCCAGCTCAATTTCACCCCAATATCAGCGCGCGACCAGGGCAAGATCGGCACCTCGACTGTAGGAGACGCCGAGGCCAGCTTGGGTGCTTACGGCCAGTATGCGGTGGGCGGCCAGATCAGCCTGCCGGTGCGCGCCGGCGGCATGAACGGCGGCGTCCATGCCTATGCCGAGACTGAGCGTGGCGGAGAATTCTATCGCGGTTTGGCACCGCGCCGGGGCACGCTGCAGCTATCGGCCGACGCCGATCTGTCGGCGGCTTGGAGCGTCGCTGCCGGGGCGATGCTTTATCGCTCGCGTGGCGATGTTCAGAATCCCGGTTGGAACCGTATGACCCAGGATCTGATCGATCATCAGACCTATATTACCGGCCGCGACCTGTCGGTGGTGGACCGCGACGGCAATGGCAAGCTGACCCCCAATGAGATCAGCCCTAATGCCCCGTACCCCTACAACAACCCGCTCTACATCGCTTACTACGGCTTTGGCTCGGCCGGCAGCGACCCGGCCCACAGACTGGATACCGGCGTGGGAACCACCAAGCTTGACCGTCGAACGGTCTATGTCAGCCGCGAAGACTTTTCAGAAACCGACACGCGCACCGGCTACGCCGATCTGGTCCGGTCTGGAGGCGACGGCGGCGTTCTGAAACTGCAGCTATTCTACGACAGCCTGAACAACAGGCGGTTCGTGTCTTACGGTTTCCCCGCCTGGTACCAGGCCAATGTCGGAGAGGCGCGCCTGAGCTATGCGGGCGAAGTTTCCGCCGGCGGGATCAAGGCGCAGGCCGTGGGAGGGCTGTCGGCGCG
>CAISYT010000196.1 GCA_903889785.1 uncultured Caulobacterales bacterium | reverse complement strand
TGCAGCGCCAGGCATTCGCGCACGTCGCGGGCGAAGACCCCTGTGGGTTCAAACCCCTGCAACACGCTAAGCACGCTATCGATCAGCTCGGCCTTGCAGCCCAGACACTCGGGCAGTTCGGCCATGTCCAGCCGCAGATAGCCGCCCTCGTCCACGCCGTCGATCAGGACCGCGGCGATCGCCCGCTCGGCACCGTTCAGACCGGCGATGGCCAGCTGGTCATGCAGATGTTCAGCAAGGCTGTTTTCCTTGGCGCGTGAGCCGTACAGCCCGTCGCTGTCTTCGAAACTGCCGCCCTTGGACGCCTTGGACCAGTCGACCGGCCCTGCGGCCGAGTCATCGTGGCCGTCGCCGGTGGCGCGTTCGCCTGGCGATACGTCATCACGGATGGCGTCCATATCTGCACTGGCGGCGGAATCGCTCATCGCATCCAGGTCACACTCAGCCGCGAGCGGTTCTGCCGGCGTTTCGGCCGCCGGCTCTGCTGGGCGGTCCTCGCGGGTCAGTAGAGGGTTTTTTTCCAGTTCGGTTTCGACATAGGCCTCCAGCTCCACGTTCGACAACTGCAGCAGCTTGATGGCCTGCTGGAGTTGCGGCGTGATGACGAGGCCTTGCCCCTGTCTCAGCTCGAGTCTTGGACCTAGGGCCAAGGCGCCGGTCTCCCCAAACGAAAATTCAACGCGCTTAGGTTAGACGGGCAAGAGCAACCGGTTGGTTAATGGCCCGAAGATTGCTTACCATTTTCTCCCCAGTTTCTGGTAATCAAACTTACCGGTCGTAGCGGTCGCCAAGGTAAACGCGCCGCACTTCCGGATCGTCGATGATTTCCTGCGGCGAGCCTTCGAACAGCACCTCACCGGCATGGATGATCGAGGCCCGGTCAATGATGTCGAGCGTCTCGCGCACATTATGGTCGGTGATCAGGATGCCGATGCCGCGGCGCTTGAGATAGCTGATCACCTCGCGGATATCCGCGATGGCCAAGGGGTCGATACCGGCGAAGGGTTCGTCCAGCAGCATGAAGCTGGGCTCGCTGGCCAGGGCCCTGGCGATTTCCACCCGCCGTCGTTCACCGCCGGACAGCGACGAGGCGGGAGCGTTCTTGAGGTGGCTGATACGCAGTTCGTCCAGCAGGCGCTCTACCGTAGCGCGGGCCACCGATGGGCTACGCTCGCGCAGTTCCACCACGGCCATGACGTTCTGCGACACGGTCATACCGCGGAAAATAGACGCTTCCTGCGGCAGATACCCCAGGCCCATGCGGGCGCGCTGGTACATCGGCTGGGCGGTAATGTCCTCGCCGTCGAGCACGATACGGCCATAGTCGGCGGCGATCAGGCCAGTGATCATATAGAAACAGGTGGTCTTGCCCGCGCCGTTCGGGCCCAGCAGCCCTGCCACCTCACCGCGACGCAGGCGCAGTGAAACGTGGTTGACGACAACCCGGTCGCGGAACGACTTGCCGATCTGATCGACGAACAGGCCTTCGGACGTATCCGAAGACAGAGGCTGCACGGTCATACCTGCGGCCTTAGGGCTTTGCCGCCACGGCGGGTTGGCCTTGGTCGGGGTAAAATACGCCGCGCACCCGTCCGGGGTTGCCACGGCCCTTGGCCGAGGATTTCAGCTGTACATGGCCACTCTTGACCTGCACGGTCATGCTGTCGCCACGGGCCACGCTCTTGCCCTGGGTGACGATGACGCCGCCGGTGATGGTGATGGTGTCGCTGTCGGCCATGTAGACAGCATTGTCGCCACGAACGGTCTGGGCCGGGGTCACATAGTAGACGTCCCCCTCGGCTTCGAGGCGCTGAGTCGGGCCACAGCGGCCCTGGTCGTTGGGGGCCGCGCCCGGGCGGGGGATGGAAATCAAGCGGATTTCACGAGCGCGCAGGCGGGTGGTGGCCTGCAGGGCTTCGGCGTCGCCGCGCCAGATCGACAGGCACTGACTGTTGATGACCTCGCCTTCGTCGGCGGTGATGTCCACCGGGGCGGTGGAATTGGACGCCAGCTGCGCCAAGGTGATCCCCGGAGCCGCACAGGTCAGCAGGGTACCAGCCAGAAGAACCGGGCGAGCGAGGCGCAGAGTGCGACCTAGAGTTGGGGCGAGGGCGTTGTGCATTGCGATCAAGAGCTAAGCGTTACGCATCGGATTTGCTAGTCCCGTTTGAGTTTCGCATGGACGCCGCCCTTGAAAACGATGTGGTCGCCCCTGTCGTAGACCGCATAGGAGCGCGAGGTAACCTGCCCGATGGGGCCGTCACCCACCATGGGCGTATCGCCCGTCACCACCCCAGCACGGGTATCGACCAGGGCGTTTTCGGTGGCGAACCGGTAGCCTGATCCATCCGCGATCCGTACCTGGCCCGTCAGGCGCAGCATACGGTCACCCTCCGTATAGAGCCCGCTGCTGGCGGAGACGCGGCTGGGTGCCGGGGTGTCGAGCCCCAGGGCGACCATCGGCTGCTCCAAGGAAACGCGCTTGAGGTCGCGATCATCGCGTGTGGCTTCACGGGCCGAGATCATGAAACTGCGCCCCTGTTCGTCACGCCCGAAGAAGCGTGGGTTCAGCATGCGGACCGCGACCGGCGTTTCCTTCGCCTGGCTCTTCTTGCTCGATAGGCTGGTCCACAGCACCTGACCCGCGAGCGCCAAGATCAACAGGGCGATGGCCGCCGGCAGCAGGCCGCGCAGCAGGGTGATCAACCGCGAACGGCGCTTCCAGCGCAGCATGTCGGCGCGAAGGCTGCTCAGGGGCGCCGAGCCGGAGGCTAGGGCGAGGGTCATGTGTGGGCGAAAATGTCTGTCTCTTCCCAGCCGGCCAGGTCCAGCGCAGCGCGACTAGGGAGGAAGTCGAAACAGGCCTGAGCCAAGGCAGTGCGGCCCTCGCGCGCGAGCATAAGGTCGAGTTTATCGCGGACCTGATGCAGAAACAGCACGTCGCTGGCGGCATAGGCCAACTGGTCGGGCGTCAGCACGGCCGCGCCCCAGTCCGAGCTCTGTTGGGCCTTGGAAACTTCCACCCCCACCAGTTCGCGCACCACATCCTTCAGCCCGTGGCAATCAGTATAGGTCCGCGCCAGCTTCGAGGCGATCTTGGTGCAATAGACCGGCGTGGTCACCACGCCCAAGTGATGCAGGAACATGGCTATGTCGAAACGGCCGAAATGAAAAATCTTCAGCACCTTCGGGTTGGTCAACAGAGCCTTGAGGTTGGGCGCGTCATAGGCATCCTGGCTGAGCCGCACCATGTGAGCGTCGCCGTCGCCGGCCGAGATCTGCACCAGGCAAAGCCGGTCGCGGCCCAGGCGCAGGCCCATGGTCTCGGAATCGATGGCTACGGCGGCGGTGCCTTCGAACAGCCCAGCCGGCAGGTCGCCTTCGTGCAGATGATAAGCCAAGTCGTCGCTCCTTCAAGGAATCGAACTCTCGGCAACCACTCTACAATGAAACAGCGGCACCCGGAGAGAACTCAAACCTCCCGTGATCGGAAAGTGATGGTGCCCAGGAAAGGACTCGAACCTTCACGGCCTTTCGGCCACTGGCACCTGAAGCCAGCGCGTCTACCAATTCCGCCACCTGGGCCCCGTTCCACAAGCCGGATCGGCGCGAGGGGCGGTTCTTAGGGCACCGCCTTTGCGGGGTCAATGCGCAACAATGCGCGCTGGGACCACAAGGGGTGAGGCATGAGATTGCGCGGCGCTTCCGGCTCGTCTATCCCGCATGTGTTGCGGTCCATTTCGGGCGCTGGACGGAAGCTTGTCGATGCAGGGTCTGGTCACGATTTTTGGCGGTTCGGGCTTTGTCGGGGTGCAGACCGTGCGCGCTCTGGCCAAGGCGGGCTATCGGGTGCGGGTGGCGGTGCGCCAGCCCGGCCGGGGCTATCGCCTGCGTATGCTGGGTGATGTCGGCCAGATCGAGGTGGTCCAGGCCAATATCCGCAGTCTGGATTCGGTTCAGCGGGCCCTGGTGGGTGCAGAGGCCTGCATCAATTTGGTTGGGGTGCTGTACGAGAGCGGCCGCCAGGGCTTCATGAGCCTGCACACCATGGGTGCCGAGACGATCGCCAAGGCCGCCAAGGCCGCCGGGGTGAAGACCTTTGTGCAGATGTCGGCCCTGGGTGCCGACGCGCACAGCCCATCGAAATACGCTCGCACCAAGGCCGCCGGCGAGGCCGCGGTGCGCGTTGTGTTGCCCGAGGCGATCATTGTTCGTCCGTCGGTGGTGTTTGGCGCGGAAGACGGCCTGCTCAATCGTTTCGCCAAGATGACGGCGCTCGCGCCGGTGGTGCCGCTGCCCGGCGCGGACACGAAATTCGCGCCGGTGTTCGTCAC
The DNA here is from genome assembly GCA_903889785.1 of uncultured Caulobacterales bacterium. Classification (GTDB taxonomy): domain Bacteria; phylum Pseudomonadota; class Alphaproteobacteria; order Caulobacterales; family Caulobacteraceae; genus Caulobacter. The sequence goes on along the minus strand of CAISYT010000196.1, from coordinate 19,325 downwards.
CGATGTGGCCAAGGCCATCGCCAAGGCGATTTCAGACCCCTCGCTGGCCGGCAAGACTCTGGAGCTTGGTGGGCCATCGGTTATGACCCTGCGCGAAATTGTCGAACTGGTGTTGCGCGATACCTATCGCAGCCGCCCGATCCTGGCCCTGCCGGCTCAGGTCGCGGGCCTGATGGGCAAGATCGGCGACCTGCTGGCACCGTTTACTGCCCTCCTGCCTGTGGTCCCGCCTACGTCCGACCAGGTCTTGCTGCTCCAGGTCGATAATGTGCCGACCGGCAAGGCGTTAGGGCTGACCGACCTTGGCATTGTGCCAACCGCGATGCAGGCTATCGCTCCGACCTACCTCTACCGCTATCGCAAAGGCGGCCAATACGCCGAGGCGCCGGCCTCAGCCTAGGCCACCCCCTCGGCTCAACAGCACCAGCCCGATCGCCCCCAAGGCGATGCGCCAGATGCCGAACGGCGTCAGCCCCCGGCGGCTGACGAAGTCGAGCATCAGCTTGACCACAACCAGGCCCGAGGCGAAGGCGACCACGAAGCCGATGGCGATCAACCCAGCCTGGTCCAGGTTCAGTGCATCCCGGCTCTTGTAAAGGTCATAGGCGAAGGCACCCGCCATGGTCGGCATGGCCAGGAAGAAGCTGAATTCCGCCGCCGCCCGCTTTTCTACGCCCAGCAGCACGGCCCCGGCGATGGTTGCGCCGGAGCGCGACACACCTGGGATCAGCGACAGGCACTGGAACAGTCCAATCAGCAACGACTTGACGAGCGGGAGATGCATGGCATCGATGTGGCGGGTCGGTTGCATTCGGTCGAGCGCAATGAGCACTCCCCCGCCGACGATCAGCGAGACGCAGATCAGCCGGGGGCTCTCGAACAGAACCTGCTTGATGATGTCGTGCAGCCCGACCCCCGCGATGATGGCGGGAAAAAAAGCGACCAAAACACTCAGCACGAACCGCCGCGCTGACGGATCGGTCGGCAAGCGCAGCGCCACTGACCACAGCTTACCGAAATATAGCGCCACCACCGCCAGGATGGCGCCCAGTTGGATCAGCACGATGAAGGTGTCCCAGGTCGCACCCTGTAATCCCAACACCAGCTTGGCCAACAGCAGGTGGCCGGTTGAGGAGACGGGAATGAACTCGGTTAGGCCCTCGATGAGCCCCAGAATGATGGCGTCCAGCCATGCTGGCATAGGCTTCCCCGGATTAATATAAAAAAAATAGACTAAATAGCGTATGGCGAGATGGAATTGTGCGCTGCACCCGCAAATTCGTCTCAATATTGGTCAATATATTGTACCACATGGTTTCGCAGGGCGGTCGTCCGCCTTATTACGCCGCTGTTCCATAGCGTACCGACTTTTTTGAAACCCGTCTCAAGGGGATGCCCGCATGGCTGAGCGCATGTTGAAATTCACCGTGGTGCCGCGCCGCACGCCGCAGAAGCGTGAGGCACAGGTGCGTGGGCAAGACTTCCATGAGGTCTATGCCGATTTCATCGATGCCAAGGCCAACGAACAGGCTTCGCGTTGCTCTCAGTGTGGCGTGCCGTTCTGCCAAACCCACTGTCCGCTGCACAACAACATCCCTGACTGGCTACGCATGACCGCCGAAGGCCGGTTGGAGGAGGCCTATGCCCTCTCGTCCACAACCAACGCCATGCCCGAGGTCTGTGGCCGCATCTGTCCGCAGGACCGCCTCTGCGAGGGCAACTGCGTCATCGAGCAATCGGGACATGGCACCGTCACCATTGGCGCAGTCGAGCGCTATATCACCGACAAGGCGTGGGAAGAGGGTTGGGTCAAACCGATTGCAGCTGGTCCCTTGCGCGGTCAGTCGGTGGGCATTATCGGTGCCGGTCCGGCGGGCCTAGCCGCCGCCGAACGCCTGATCGAGGCCGGTTGCACGGTGACGATCTATGACCGGCACGATCGCGCTGGCGGTCTTCTGATCTACGGTATCCCCGGCTTTAAGCTGGAAAAGCCCATCGTCGAACGGCGCACCAAGCGCCTCGCCGAAGGCGGTGTGATCTTCAGACTGGGGTTTGAGGTCGGCCGCGACGCGTCTCTCGGCGACCTGCGCCGCGAGCATGATGCGGTGCTTATCGCAACTGGAGTCTACGCCGCGCGCGACCTGGCGGTGCCGGGCGCGGGGTCGTCGGGCGTGGTTGCGGCGTTGGACTATCTAATCGCATCCAACCGCATGAGCCTGGGCGACACGGTCGCGGATTTCGCCTCCGGCAAGCTCGACGCAAAGGGCAAGGACGTCGTCGTCATCGGTGGGGGCGACACCGCCATGGACTGCGTACGCACCGCCGTGCGCCAGGGTGCCACCAGCATCACATGCCTCTACCGCCGCGATCGCGAGAACATGCCGGGGTCTCTGCGCGAAGTGGTTAATGCCGAGGAAGAGGGCGTTGTATTTGAATGGCTGGCCGCACCGCGTGCGCTCGCCGGAGACGCCGATGCTGTAACCGCCGTGCGCGCCGCGCGAATGCGCCTGGGCCCGCCCGACGCCTCTGGCCGCCGCGCGCCGGAAGAGATTGAGGGCGCGAATTTCGAGCGCCCCGCCACCCTGGTCATCAAGGCCCTGGGGTTCGAACCCGAGGACCTGCCGGCGCTGTTCGCAGCCGATGATCTGAAGGTCTCGCGCTGGGGCACAGTGAAGATCGACTTTAAATCCCAGATGTCCAACCTTGATGGGGTGTTCGCCGCTGGCGATATCGTGCGCGGCGCCTCCCTGGTGGTCTGGGCAATCCGCGACGGCTTCGACGCTGCTGTCTCCATTGTCTCCTACCTCGACTCCAAGGTGGCCTTGGCCGCCGTGGCCGCGGAGTAAACACCATGCCAAATCTGACGTCCCAGGACGACCTGTTGCGCTATCGCCAGGGCCATCAACAGCTGCTCGACGCCAACGACGGCTATGACATTAATGCCCAACATGATGCCTGCGGCGTGGGTCTGGTCTGCGCCATCGATGGCAAGCCGCGCCGTGAGGTGGTCGAACTGGCCATCAAGGCGCTCAAGGCGCTTTGGCACCGCGGCGCCGTCGACGCCGACGGCAAGACGGGCGACGGCGCGGGCGTCCTGGTATCGGTGCCGCAGGATTTCTTCGCGGAACAGGTGCGCCGCACCGGTCATTCGGTGCGGCCCGGTCCGATCGCCGTCGGCCAAGTGTTTCTGCCCCGCACCGACACGGGCGCGCAGGAGGCTGCCCGGACCATTGTGGAGGCAGAGGCGCTGCGTTTCGGCTTCTACATCTACGGCTGGCGCCAGGTGCCGGTGGACACGCGCGTCATTGGCGAAAAGGCCAATGCGACGCGCCCCGAGATCGAGCAGATCATGCTCAGCCCGCCTACCGGGATGGAAGGCGAGCAACTCGAACGCGCGCTTTACCTGTGCCGCAAGCGCATCGAAAAGCGCGTCCACGCGGCGGGCATCAACACCTTCTACCTGTGCTCGTTCTCGGCCAAGTCGCTGATCTACAAGGGCATGTTCCTGGCCCAGCACATCGACGAGTTCTATCCAGACCTACGGGACGAACGCTTTGCCGCCGCGGTGGCGATCTTCCACCAGCGCTATTCGACCAACACCTTCCCGGAATGGCGGCTGGCCCAGCCGTTCCGGATGCTGGCCCACAACGGCGAGATCAACACGCTGAAAGGCAACGTCAACTGGATGAAAAGCCACGAGATCAAGATGGCCGCCCAGGCCTTCGGTGATTTCGGCGACGATGTGAAGCCAGTGATCCAGCCGGGCGGCAGCGACAGCGCGGCGCTCGACAACACCTTCGAGGTTCTGGTCCGCGCCGGCCGCGACGCACCCATGGCCAAGGCCCTGCTGATCCCAGAAGCCTGGGCCGGCGCTGCACCGGGCCAGATGAAGGCCAGCCACCAGGCGCTCTACAGCTATTGCAACGCGGTGATGGAGCCATGGGACGGCCCGGCCGCCATCTGCGCCACCGACGGCCGCTGGGTCGTGGCAGGCAAGGACCGCAATGGCCTGCGCCCGCTGCGCGTGGCCTATACCGACGACGGCCTGGTCATCATGGGCTCCGAAGCAGGCATGACAGGCGTGGCCGAGAGCCGCATCGTGCGCAAACTGGCCATTACCCCGGGCCGCATGATCGCCATCGACCTGGCCGAGGGCCGCCTCTACGGCGAAGACGAGATCATCGACCGCCTGGCCGAGCGCCACCCCTATACCGAATGGCTGGGCAATATGGTCAACCTCGACGAGACCGCCGAGCCTGAGGCCCCCGCGCGCCAGTATGACCGCGAAACCCTGGTCCGTCGTCAGGCCGCCGCTGGCCTGACGCTGGAAGACCTGGAAATGGTGCTCGCGCCCATGATCGAGGAGGGCAAGGAGGCACTCGGCTCGATGGGCGACGACTCGCCGCTGGCCGTGCTCTCGGAGCAGTACCGGCCGCTAAGCCACTTCTTCCGCCAGAACTTCAGCCAGGTCACCAACCCGCCCATCGACCCGCTGCGCGAGACGCGGGTGATGAGCCTAAAGACCCGCTTCAAGAACCTGGGCAATATCCTGGCCCAGGATGCGGCTCAGACGAACGTCTATGTGCTGAAGAGCCCGGTGCTCTCCAACGGCATGTACGCGCGCGTTCTGAAAGAGATCGGCGAGAAGAACGTCGCCCGTATCGACTGCACCCTGCCGATCCCGGGTCCAGACGCACGCACGGGCGAAGGCCTGCGCGCCGGCCTCGACCGCATCCGCGCCGAGGCCGAAGATGCCGCCCTGCGCGGTTGCAGCGCCATCGTGCTGACCGATGAGGCCACAGGCCCTGACCGCTTCGCCATGCCGATGATCCTGGCCGTGGGCGGGGTACATGCGCACCTCGTCGGCAGGGGCCTACGCTCTTATGTTTCGATCATCGTCCGTTCGGCCGAGGCGCTGGACACCCACAATTTCGCTGTCCTGGTCGGCGTCGGTGCAACCTGCGTCAATGCCTACCTAGCCCAGGAAAGCGTCCAAGACCGGCTGGAGCGCGGCCTTGCGCCAGGCAAGACGCTCGACGACCTGTGCGCCAACTACAAGACGGCGATCGAGGCCGGCCTGCTGAAGATCATCTCCAAGATGGGCATTGCGGTGATTTCGTCCTACCGCGGGGGCTACAATTTCGAAGCCGTCGGCCTGTCGCGCGCCATGGCTGCGGAGTTTTTCCCCGGCATGCCCTCTCGGATCAGTGGCATCGGCTTGGCGGGACTGGAGTCCAAGGCGGTGGAGATCCACCGTCGCGCATGGGACGCCGGCGCCATCAGCCTGCCCGTGGGTGGCTTCTACAAGGCGCGCCGGTCGGGCGAGGCCCACGCCTTTGAGGCACGGTTGATCCACACCCTTCAGACCGCCTGCGATACCGGCGACTACGACCTCTACAAGCGCTGGTCTGCCGGGTTGCGGGCGCAGAAGCCGATCCAGCTGCGCGACCTGTTGGACTGGCGCACGGACCGTCCGGCGATCAATGCCGATGAGGTCGAGAGCGTCAACGAGATCCGCAAACGGTTCCTCACCCCTGGGATGAGCATGGGGGCGCTGAGCCCTGAGGCGCACGGCACGCTGAACATCGCCATGAACCGCATCGGGGCCAAGAGCGTCTCAGGGGAGGGCGGCGAGGACGACGCGCGCTACAAGCCCCTGCCCAACGGCGATAATCCCAACAGCGCCGTCAAACAGATCGCCTCGGGCCGCTTCGGTGTCACTGCAGAATATTTGAACCAGTGCCGCGAGATCGAGATCAAGGTCGCCCAAGGGGCCAAGCCCGGTGAGGGTGGCCAGTTGCCGGGGTTCAAGGTCACCGAGCTGATCGCGCGGCTGCGCCACGCCACCCCGGGCGTGATGCTGATCTCACCCCCGCCGCACCACGACATCTATTCGATCGAAGACCTGGCGCAGCTGATCTACGACCTAAAGCAGATCAACCCCGACGCCCGAGTGACGGTGAAACTGGTTTCCATGACCGGCATCGGTGCCATCGCTGCGGGTGTGGCCAAGGCCAAGGCGGACGTGATCCTGATCGCCGGCCATGTCGGCGGCACGGGCGCATCCCCCCAGACCTCGGTGAAGTTCGCCGGGGCACCCTGGGAAATGGGCCTTTCCGAAGCCAACCAGGTTCTGACGCTCAACAACCTGCGGCACTCGGTGCGCCTGCGCACTGACGGTGGCATCCGCACGGGCCGTGACGTGGTCATCGCCGCCATGATGGGCGCTGAAGAATTTGGCATCGGCACCGCCAGCCTGATCGCCATGGGCTGCATCATGGTGCGCCAGTGCCATTCCAATACATGCCCGGTGGGGGTCTGTACCCAGGATGAGGCCCTGCGCGCCAAGTTCAGCGGTAGCCCCGAGAAGGTCATCACCCTCTTCACCTTTATCGCCGAAGAGGTGCGCGAGATCCTATCCTCGCTCGGCTTCAAGTCGATCCAGGATATCGTCGGCCGCACCGACCTGTTGGCTCAGGTTTCGCGCGGCGGCGAGCATCTCGACGATCTCGACCTTAACCCCCTGCTGGTTCAGGCCGACGTTGGCCGCAACAAGCCCTACTGCACAGTAGAGGGCCGCACCGAGGTGCCCGACACCCTGGATGCCCAGATCGTGCGCGACGCCGCCGCCCTGATGGAGCGCGGCGAAAAGATGCAGCTGACCTACACGGTGCGGAACACCGCCCGCGCCATCGGCGCGCGCACCTCCAGCCATATCGTGCGAAAATATGGCATGAAGGGCCTGGCCCCTGGCCACCTGACCGTCCAGCTCAAGGGCTCGGCCGGCCAGAGCCTGGGTGCCTTCGCCGTGCAGGGCCTGCGCATCGAACTGACCGGCGAAGCCAACGACTATGTTGGCAAGGGCCTGTCCGGTGCCACCATCATCATCAAGCCCTCACCGCACCTGATCTCGCCAGAAAGCAACGCCATCCTGGGCAATACCTGCCTCTATGGTGCCACGGCCGGCAAGCTGTTCGCAGCGGGTCAGGCCGGAGAGCGCTTCGCTGTGCGCAACAGCGGCGCGATCACCGTGGTTGAGGGCTGCGGTGCCAATGGCTGCGAATATATGACCGGCGGCACGGCGGTGTTCCTTGGCAGCGTCGGCGACAACTTCGCCGCCGGCATGACCGGGGGCATGGCCTTTGTTCTGGATATGCACGACCGCTTCCCGGCGCATGTGAACCACGAGAGCGTGGTGCTGAACCGGCTCAGCTCGCCCCATTGGGAGGCGGTGCTCCGCGACCTGATCGCCGAACACGCCCGCGAGACCGGCAGCGAATTCGCTGACAGCCTGCTGCGCGACTGGGACCGCGTCCGTGGCCAGTTCTGGCAGGTCTGCCCGAAGGAAATGCTGACCCGACTGCGCGAGCCACTGGTCAAGGAAGAGGCCGAATACGAGCGGGCGTAAGGTTGCGGGGTACACCTTTTCCTTGGGCGACCCCGCTTTCTTAGGCCACATTCCATCCGAAAACCGCTACGGGCTAGCCCCGCCCCGCGACACAGCCTAAAAACGCGCCATGGAGCGCGTTCTGCATCATTTTCCGCTCGACCCAGCCTCGCGGCAGGTGCGGCTACAGCTTGGTGAGAAGCGGCTCAGCTTCACCGAGGTACTGGTCAAGCCGTGGGAGCGAGCGCCCGAGTTCCTGGTGTTGAATCCATCTGGCCTGACCCCGGTTCTGGTCGAGACCCGCGATGGCGAGAGTGTGGTCATCGCCGAGAGCCGCGCCATTCTTGAGCATCTGGAGGAAACCGCCCCAGAACCCTCGCTGCTGGGCCGCACAACGGCAGAGCGGGCCGAGGCGCGGCGGTTGGTGCAGTGGTTTGATCGCAAGTTCGATTTCGAGGTCAATGGCCTGCTGCTGCATGAAAAGCTGGAAAAGCGCCTGATGGGCCTGGGCGCGCCCGATCTGTTGGCGCTGCGTCATGGCCGCGATGCCCTGCGGACGCACTTGCTGCATATCGAGGCGCTGCTGTCCGCGCGCGACTGGCTGGCCGGGGCGCGCCTGAGCCTGGCCGACTTCGCCGCCGCTTCCAATCTGTCGGTGATCGACTATTTCAATGACGTACCCTGGAAGGATTTTCCAGCCGCCAAGACCTGGTACATGAGGCTTAAGAGCCGGCCGTGCTTCCGTCCATTGCTGGCCGACAGCTGGCCCGGGCTCGTCCCCGCCGGCCACTATGACGATCTCGATTTCTGAGGCGATCCGGGCCAAGGCGCTGGACCTTGGCTTCGACGTCTGTGGCTTCGCCGATGCGCAAGCCCCGTGGGACGCCGGCCATCATTTGCAGGCTTTCATCGATGATGGCCGGCACGGGTCTATGGACTGGATGGCGACCACGATTGATCGCCGCAGCCATCCGCAGGCCATGTGGCCGGACGCGAAGTCCGCCGTCATGCTCGGGGTGAACTACGGACCCGAAACTGATCCCATGCTGGCCCTGGCCGACCGCGCGCGCGGAGCGATCAGCGTCTACGCCCACGGCGAGGATTATCACGAGCCGATCAAAAAGCGGCTGAAGACTCTAGCCGGATGGATCGCACAGAGCGAGACCTGCCAGGTCAAGGTCTTCGTCGACACCGCCCCCTTGATGGAAAAGCCCCTGGCCCAGCGCGCGGGCCTGGGCTGGCAGGGCAAGCACACCAACCTGGTTAGCCGCACATATGGCTCCTGGCTGTTCCTCGGTGTAATCCTGACCGACCTCGACCTGCCCGGCGATACGGCGGCGCAGGACCACTGCGGTGCCTGCACACGCTGCATCGACGTCTGCCCGACCAACGCGTTTCCGGCCCCATACCAACTCGATGCGCGCCGCTGCCTGGCCTACCTCAACAACGAGCACGCCGGGCCGTTCTCGCCAGAATTCCGCGCGGCCATGGGCAACCGGATCTATGGCTGCGACGACTGCCTGGCGGTCTGCCCTTGGAACAAGTTCGCGTCCGAGGCCCGCGAGGCCCGGTTTCCTGCCCGCGAAGAATTGCGATCCCCGACGCTTGCCACCCTTGCGGGCCTGACTGATCCCGCCTTCCGCGCCCTGTTTTCGAAGAGCCCAGTCAAGCGCATCGGCCGTGACCGCTTCCTTCGCAATGTGCTCTACGCCATTGGCAACAGCGGCGAGCCGGCGCTGATGCAGGCTGTGCAGCCGAACCTGTCCGATGCTTCGCCCCTGGTCCGCTCGGCAGCAGTCTGGGCCGCCTCGCGCTTGCTAAGCCCACAGGATTTCGCAGCGCTCGGTCCGGGCGAGGAGCGCGACCCGCTGGTGCTGGAGGAGTGGGTTGCAGGGGCTGCACCGACCTAACCTGTCATCCCGGGCAAGTGGCGACAGCCACGCCGACCCGGGACCTAATTCTTTTCGCGGATGCCGCCCCTGGGTCCCGGTGCCTCGCTGCGCTACGGCCGAGATGGCGGAGGACTAGGGCGCTGCGTCGAGCCAGGTTGCTAACGCCGTCCAGGCTTCGGGCTCGGTCAGCATCGGGGCGTGGCCGACGTTAGTGACCTCCACATAGGCCATCTGCGGCGCATGATGTCGCATTACGCCGACCAGGGGCGCGTCGATCAGGTCTGAGATCGCCCCGCGCACCAGTAAAACGGGCCGGTCGCGGTTCAGGTTCACAAACAGCGGGGTGAGATCCGGAGACGCATTGCTGCTGCCGGCCTGTTTAAACGGAACAGAAATGTCGGGGTCGTAGTCGAGGCGCAACGTCCCCGCCTCGTCATGGACGAACAGGCGCCGGGCGAATGCGTCCCAGTCGGCGGCGGTATAACCGGGAAAGGCCACACCGTTCAGCGCCTTGGCAAGGTGGGCCGCGCCAGCCCAGTCGTCCACCGTCGACGAAAAGCCCAGATAGCCGGCAATCCGTGCCAGCCCGACCGCCGATAGTTGCGGCCCCACGTCGTTGAGCACTGCGCCGGCCACGCGCTCTGGCCGAATCGAGGCGAAGATCATAGTGACCAGCCCGCCCAGGCTGGTGCCGACGAACAGGGCCCGGTCGATTCCCGCCGCGTCCATCAGGGCGGCAATGTCCTGGGCATAGACCGTCGGCCAGTAGGTCATCGGGTCTGGTGCATAGGCGCTCAGACCTCGGCCGCGAAATTCCGCGACCAGCACCCGGCGGCCCTTGGCGGTGATCCTGGGTGCCACGTCCTCGAAATCGCGCGCATTGCGCGTCAATCCATGCAGGCAGATCACCGGCAGCTGGCGGCTAGGCGTGGTGGGCGCATAGTCGCGGGCATGCAACCGTAGGCCATCTTGGGATTGCCAGTAGAGATCGGAGAAGCGGTTCATGCTAACTCCATAGCGGTCATCCCGGCCGCAGCGAAGCCGCCGGAAAATCTTCGTCACCGTCGCGGATGCGGCAGGCCACTGCACTCAAATCTTATCAGCCCTGGATGGGGTGGTCACACTCAGTGCAAGGATGTTGGCGCAAGGGGTGGCCAGCGGTGTTTTCGAGCCGTAGGAAAGCGTTATGCCCTCCGCCGCACACCCGGCCGTCAGCGTCGTGATTGTCGCCTACAACAGTGGGCCCACCCTGGCACGTTGCCTGGCGGCGCTTAAAGCCCAAACCTTCACCGATTTCGAGACCCTGCTGGTCGACAACGGCGAGCCCGGCGCAAACGACGGTGCTCCGGCCAGGGCGGCGCAGGCCGATCCCGCGATGAAGCTGATTTCCGCCCAAGGCAACCTCGGCTTCGCGGCCGGCAACAATCTAGCCGCGAGAGAAGCGAAAGGGCGCTGGCTGGTGCTACTCAATCCAGATGCCTATGCCGCCCCGGACTGGCTGGAGCGGCTGGTGGATGCCGCCGCCCGCTATCCCGCCTGCAGCGCCTTTACCTCGCGCCAGTTGATGGACCAGACTCCGGAACGGCTCGATGGCCTGGGCGATGTGATGTTCGCCGCCGGCATTCCTTACCGTGGCGGCTACGGCCAGACCGACCCTGGAGATACGCCCGAGGGTGAGGTTTTCTCGCCCTGCGGCGCGGCGATGATGATCGACAGAGCCTTGTTCCTGAGCATGGGCGGGTTCGACGAGAGTTTCTTTTGCTACTGTGAAGACGTTGACCTGGGCTTCCGCCTGCAACTGGCCGGTGAGCCGGTGCTGATCATTCCGTCGGCTGTGGTGCGCCACCACGGCTCGGCCTCCTCGGGCGGTCCAGCATCAGAGTTTGCCGTCTCGCACGGCACCCGAAACCGGTTGTGGATGCTGGTCAAGGACCTGCCGTCGCTGCTTCTGGTCCCTGTGTTGCTGGCGCATGTGGCGGCGGTCAGCCTGCAATGCGCCCTGGCACGGCGCGACCCGGCGGCGGCCATGACCATGCGGGCGCTGATTCAGGGTTGCCAGACGGCCTCGACGCCCTGGCAGTCGCGGCGATCCGTGCAGGCGGCGCGCAAGGCCTCTGTGCTGGACATTCTCCGCGCCATGACCTGGAATCCCCGCGATGTGCTGGGCATGAAACCGGTGATTCGGCCAATCAGATCGCGCGTTAAAGCGCGCTGAGGCGCTCCACCAGTCGCGCCATAAAGGCCGCGCCGCGCTGAATCTGGCTGACCTCAACAAATTCGTCCGGCTGATGCGCCCGATCAATCGAGCCCGGACCACAGATCACGGTCGAAAATCCCGCCTCCTGAAACTGCCCGGCCTCTGCGGCATAGGACACAACACGGGGCGGGCCGTTGTCGCCGGCCAGCCGCCGCGCCAGCAGCTCGGCCGCCCCGCCTGGTTCCGGTGCCAGCGGCGGCGTATGCGAGCGGCGCTGAATCACCAGTCCGGTCTCGGGGAAGCGCGCCTTGAGTTCGCTGTCGATTTGGCGCGCCAGAATGAAAATGTCGCTCAGCAAGGCCTGCGCATCAACGCCCGCAGGGCAGCGCAGGTCGAACACGAACACGCATTCGCGCGCCAGGATGTTTACAGCGGTCCCACCATTAACCTGGCCAAGGGTCAGAGAGCACCCGGCCGGGATGTAGGGCGAGGCCGGATCGGCGTCGTGCGCCAGCTTTGCGGACAACTGGTGCAGCGCACTGAGCAGCGGAATCGCCGCCATAATGGCCGAGGCACCCAGGTGAGTTAGGCTGGAATGCGCCTCACGCCCGGTCACCGTCACCCTATAGGATGTGATGCCCTTGTGCCCATGCACGGCCACCATGTCGGTCGGTTCGCCCACAATCACCACCGCTGGTGGCGGAACCTGCGCGACGATCACGGCGATCAAATCGGGTGCGCCCAGGCATCCGACCTCCTCGTCATAGGAAAACGCCAGGTGCACTGGCTTTTGGAGACGCGCCTGGGTCAGTGCAGGAACCGTCGCCAGGCTTAGGGCTAAAAAGCCCTTCATGTCGCATGTGCCGCGGCCGTAAAGCCGCCCGTCCCGTTCAGTCAGGCTCCAGGGGTCGCTACTCCAGGCCTGGCCGTCCACCGGCACCACGTCAGTATGGCCAGACAGAACCACACCTCCGGCGATATCTGGTCCAATACTGGCCAGCAGATTGGCCTTGCTTCCATCGGCATTGGGCACCCGCCGCGAGGCGACGCCATGGCCAGCCAAATAGGCCTCAACCCATTCGATCAGTGCCAGGTTCGAGCCGCGCGATGTGGTGTCGAAACCGACCAGGGTGCGCAGGATCTCGATCGCATTGGCGGCAAGCTGTTCGACATTTGGGGGCGCGACCATGGCCCATATTGAGCCTTGTGCTCCATGCGGGTAAAGCCCGTTTCCCACTTTACTGGAACCGTTGCTGTGATCGATCTTTACACCTGGGGTACGCCGAACGGGCACAAGGTTTCTATCGCTCTGGAGGAGATGGGCCTCGCCTATGGCGTCCACGCCGTAAACATCGGCAAGAACGAGCAGTTTGCCCCCGCGTTCCTGGCGATTTCGCCCAATAACAAGATCCCGGCTATCGTCGATCATGATGCGCACGGCGGGGCCCAGACCGTGTTCGAGAGCGGGGCTATCCTGCTCTACCTGGCCGAGAAGACCGGCCGCTTTCTGAGTCCGTCTGGTCCTGAGCGTGTCGCGACGCTGGAATGGCTATTCTGGCAGGTTGGTGGGCTGGGCCCCATGATTGGCCAGCTCAACTGGTTCGCTAGCCCCAACCGCCCCGCCGTGCCGGTGGGTATAGAGCGCTACACCAACGAGGGCCGCCGCCTGCTGGGCGTGATGGAAAAGCGTTTGTCGACCGTGCCATACCTGGCCGGTGACGACTATTCCATCGCCGACATGGCCTGCTACGCCTGGATCCTGTCCGCCCTGAGCTACACCGCCAAGCTGTCGCCCGCGCTTATTCCCGAAATGCCGTCAGTGCGGCGCTGGCTGGATGACGTGGGCACACGTCCGGCCGTGCAGCGCGGCATGACCGTACCGAAGGCCTGACCAGAGCACCCCGCTACGCTTGCGCCCGAAAATGCCGTGCGATGGCCGCTTAGTCTCGACCCGGCGTGCTATTTAGCGGGCGGCGGGAGTGGGGCGTTCTCGCGCTGGATCTCGCTCAGAGACTTGAACGCCAAAAGCTGGATACGGAACATCAGCACGCTGTTGGCGGGAATCTGCTTATCGGCCTTGTCACCATAGGCCAAGCTCGGCGGGGCCCAGATTTCCCACTGATCACCCGGATGCATCAGCGAGATGGCTTCAGACCAAGCCGGGATCAGAGCGCCAAGCTGGAAGATGGCCGGCTGGTTCTCGTCCACCGAGGCGTCGAAGGTGGTGCCATCAAGCAGCTTGCCTTCGTAATGCACGGCCACCAGATCGTCCTTGCCCGGCGAACCGCCCTTGGGATCGCCTGGGACGACCACGCGATATTGCAGGCCGTCGGGCAGGGTAATCACACCCGCCTCAGTTTTATTCTTGGCCAGGAAGGCTGTGCCGTCCGGCATCGGGGGCGCCGGGGTAAAGTCGATTAGGTTGAGGCGAAACTCCAGCACGCTGCCGCCGGGGATCGGACCCTTGTCTTCGTCACCATAGGCCAGTTCCGGCGGGGCCCAGATGATCCACTGGTCGCCGGGGCGCATCAGCTGCGCCGCCTCGATCCAAGCCGGGATCAGGCCGCGCAGTGGAAATTCCGCCGGCTTGCCGCGCGCGATCGAGCTATCGAACACCTTGCCGTCGATCAGCTTGCCCTCGTAGTCCACCTTCACCGTATCACGCGGTCCGGGGTGGGCGCTTGTCGCAGGGCCAGACTGGATGATCTTGTATTGCAGGCCGTCAGGCAGGGTGACCACGCCCGGCGCGGTCTTGTTCTTGGCCAGGAACGCCTGGGCCGCCGTGGGGCCGGCAGCCGTAACAGTGGCGTTTGGGGCCTGGGCATGGGCCGCTAGAAGCGGCGCGAGCGAAAGGGTGAGGGCGGCGGCGAGGGTAGGGAAACGCATTTTTCTTATTATCCTTGAGCCGTCTGGCGGGCCGCGGGCAGGAAATTGATCAGTTGGATACGGAAGTCCAGCACACTGTTGGCCGGGATCGGGCCCTTATCTTCGTCGCCGTAGGCGCGGAAGGGCGGGGTCCAGACCTCCCACTCATCGCCGGGACGCATCTTGGTGAGGGCATCGGTCCAGCCGGGGATCAGGTTGTGCAGCGGGGCGGTGATCGGCGCGCCACGCTGGAATGAGCTGTCGAACATTGTGCCATCGAGCAGCTTGCCCTCGTACATCACCTTGACCTCATCGGCCGGGCGGGGCGAGTTGCCGCTCGCTGGGCCAGAGGTGATGATCTTGTACTGCACTCCGGTGGGCAAGGTGACCACGCCGGGTGCCATGGCGTTCTTGGCCAGGAAGGCTTGGCCCTCCGACTGAGCCGCCGCCGCCTTGGCGGGGTCGATTTTGGGGCCGGATGCGGGCTTGTGGCAGGCCACCAGTGGCATGCTCAGCGCCAGGGCGACGGCGGCAATCGAGGTTATGCGCATCAAGGTGGGTTCCTATGCTGGGCGCGGGGTGGTCAAGGTGCCGTAGAGGTCGGGGCGGCGGTCGCGGAAAAAGCCCCAGGCGGCCCGATGCCGGCTCAGAAAGTCTAGGTCAAAGCTTGCCACGGCCAGGCCGTGTTCGTCCCGGCCCATGTCGGAAATAAGGTCGCCGCGATGATCGGCGATAAAGCTGGACCCGTAGAAGGTCTGACCGCCGCCGCGGTAGCCATCCCACGGCTCGAAGCCGGTGCGGTTGGCACCCACGACGGGAATCACATTGCTGACCGCATGGCCCTGCATGGCGCGCCGCCAGGGCAAGGCGGTATCCAGGCTCGGGTCATGCGGTTCGCTGCCGATAGCGGTGGGATAGAGCAGCACCTCCGCGCCCATCAGGGTCATGGCGCGCGCGGCTTCCGGGTACCATTGGTCCCAGCAGATACCCACGCCGAGGCGGCCAAAACGCGTGTCCCACACCTTGAACCCGGTGTCGCCGGGACGGAAATAGTACTTCTCCATATAGCCGGGCCCGTCCGGAATATGGCTTTTGCGGTAAATTCCCAACAGCGATCCATCGGCGTCGGCCATGACCAAGCTGTTGAAATAGTGCGGTCCCTCACGCTCGAAGATCGAGATCGGAATCACTACGCCCAGCTCTGCCGCCAGCGGGGCCAGGGCGGTGACGCAGGGGTGTTCTCGCCAGGGCGCGGCGGTAGAGAACCATTGCTCCTCCTGGGCGACGCAGAAATAAGGGCCCTGGAACAGCTCTGGCGGCAGGATCACCTGCGCGCCCTTGGCCGCCGCCTCGCGGATCAACTCGGCGGTGCCGGCGATATTGGCCTGAATATCCATGCCGTAGCTGGCTTGGATGGCGGCGACGCTGATCCTGCGGGCCATCAGACCGGCTCCTGCTGGGTGATGCAGTGGAACGAGCCGCCGCCGGTCAGGATTGCGGTCGAGGGCAGGCCGATCACCTGCCGTTCTGGGAAAAGGCTCTGGAGAGCCTCGACCGCGAAGTCGCCTGCCGCTGTGCCATATTGCGGCACGATCACTGCGCCATTGGCGATGATGAAGTTCATGTGGCTGGCGGGCAGCACCTCGCCATCCGCGTCGATCAGCCGCCCGGGCGAGGGAATGCGCACAACCTGCAGGGCGCTGCCGCGCGCGTCGGTCATGCCGCTCAGCGCCTTTGCGGCAGCGGCGTAATTGTCGGTATTGGGATCGTCCATGCCAAACCCCAGTGGGCAGACCACCACGCCCGGTGCCACGAACCGCGCCACGTTGTCGATATGGCCGTCGGTATGGTCGCAGCGCAGGCCACGGTCGAGCCACAGCACGGTGCGTGCGCCCAGCGACAGCCCCAGCGCACGTTCGGCGTCAGCCTCGGTCCAGCCCTTATTGCGGTTGTCATTGAGCAGGCACTGACGTGTTGTCAGCACCGTTCCCAGCCCGTCGTGCTCGATAGCCCCGCCTTCAAGAATAAAGTCATTGGCGATCAGCGGCACCCCGGCGGCGGAAGCAATCTGGCCCGCCACCGCGTCGTCGCCCTCAAGATCGTACTTGCCGCCCCAGCCGTTAAAGCGGAACGAAACCGCCGCGGGAGATCCCTTGTCATGAACGAAGATCGGCCCGGTGTCGCGCAGCCAGATGTCGCCAAATTCTCCGCGCACGATCTCTACGGTGGTGTCACTGAGCAGGCGCTCGGCGGCGGCCTGAGCGTCATCGCCGCGCACCAGCAGCCGCACCCGCTCAGCCCCAGGACCCGCCAGCGCCCGCGCCAGGGCCGAAACCTCTGCCTGCGCCGGGCCCAAGTCTTCCCGCCACAGCTCCGCGTGGCTAGGGAAACCCAGCCACATCGCCCTGTGAGGGGCCCATTCAGGAGGAACGATCTTAGGCATGACGACGCCAGATGGGCCGCAGCGTTTCCTTCGTCAAGAACGGTATTCGCGAACCGGCTAACATAGGAAAGGGGCGGCCCATCGCTGGACCGCCCCTATTTCGTCCTAAACCTTGCGTGGGGCTTAGAATTCGTAGCGCAGGCCGACCTGCAGGTACCACAGCGACAGCGCGTTGTTGCGCGTCACGGGGATGCTGATCGGGACCTGAGAGTAGCGGTAGCGCGGGCAAGCCGCACTGGTCACCGGGACGGCCAAGCCGGCGGCGTCGGCGCAGCTGACGCGGGTCATGCCGGTGACGTCTGCGTACTCCTGCACCTTGCCCCAATCGCGATCGATCAGGTTGAGCAGGTTGCGGACGTCGAACACCAGCTTCAACTTATGGCCCTCGAACACAGACGGGAGCTCCTGGCTGTACTGGAAGTCGACCCGGTTTATGTCCTTGTTGGTGTTCGAATATTTCTGGATCAGCGCGCCGTTCTTCAGCCCGAACTGCGTCGCGTAGCGCTTGAAGTTGTCATAGTCGGCCTGGGTGTTGAAGGTCACGAGCCCGACGTTAAGGTCGGCGGTGTTGGAGTCACCCGCGAAGTCCGGAACGTAGAGCGCCTGGGCGGTTTGGTTCACCCCGAACACCGGACTGCGGCCGGCGGCGGCGTCAGACATGCTGAAGCCGAACGGACGACCCGACTGACGTTCCGCGAACAGGGTGAAGCGGCTTTCGTTGTCGCCGAAGAACTCCTTGCGGAAGCCCAGTTCGAGCTTGAAGCGCTTATCGATCGCGTCAACCGAACGACCGACGTAGGAACGGTTCGGGTCCATATAGGCTGGTACCGAGCCATAGAGCGACCCGGCGGTGGTGCCGAAGCGCAAGCCGGGGCCCATGTCGGTGGCTTCCGTGTGGCCGTAGCTGAAGCCGAAATCACCGCCCCAATCCCACGAGCGGGAAACCCCGACCGCGTAGGACATGCCGGTACCCTTATCGACGTTGGTCACGATGAGGTCGCGGTTGGCGCCGAGGTTGACCGATTGCTTGCCCGGTACTGCGCCCAGGCCGTCGTAGCGCAGACGGCCGTCCGGCAGGGTTTGCGTCACGCCGTTGATCACCAGCGGCTGAGCCTTGCCGTCGTAGTAGGTGATTTCGTCGTTGGCCCGGGTGCCGATGAGGTCGCCCTGGATGGTCCAACCGAACACCCGGTAACGGGCACCCATGAAGGCCTTCCACTGCGAGGGTAGCTTGAAGCTCGGCGATAGCGCGATCACTTCGCTGGTGGTCGGGATGCCGACGCCGCCGCCTGGGCCTTGCTGTAGCGTTTTCACCGCTTGCGGCAGGGCATAGCCGAACTGCGAGTAGGTGTTGAGGTTGTTCAGCGCTGCCGCGCCGATCGCCTGAGTGAAGCCCGCGGCACCGGTTTGTTCGATGAAGTCAACGCCGTTGGGCGCACGCTGAATGATGACGTTCGAGGTGAGGTAACCGGTGTTATTGAAAGGCGTTCCGGTCAGAACGTCCGGCGTGCCGCCCGCGAATAGTCCAGCGCCCGCGTTTGCGGTGAAGTTGGCGGTCGGCTTCCACTCCACTGCGAAGCGCGGCTGTACGTTGTGCAGGCCGTCGATGTTGGTGGTGTTGGGGAAACCCTGACGCGCTAGGAAGTTGGGGTTCAGCGTCGGCTTCTTGTCGAGGATGTACCAGTCATAACGGATGCCTGCGGTCGCCTTGATGGTTTCGGTGATTTGCAGGGCGTCTTGGAAATAGACGGCATTGGTCCAGGAGTCGTAGTTCAACGCCGCGTCGAGCGGATTGCCGCTGACCGCGTTTGTGTAGGAAAGGGCGGCGGCGCTACCGGCCGTGAAGTCGGCAATAGAGTCGAAGGTATAGACGCCGTCAGACCCGGGCACGAAGATGTTGAACGCGTCAGCGTGGCGGGCCTGGGCGCCAAATTTGAACAGGTGTGTGCCCCAGGTGTACTCAGCTTGGGCTGAGAAGCGGGATTCCTGCATATCGAGCGAGTTGGCGTGGCGGAACTGGTCCGGGCCGAAGCGCATCGACGCGTTGCCGGTCTGGCAGTTGGTCGTGCTGCCGTAGATCCGGTCGGAGGCCGGGGCGAGGCAGACATACACGTCGGAGAAGTTTTGGCCGCCGGGAGGCATCTGGCCATTACGGTAGTCACGGTAGGTCGCCCTCAGGTTGGTCGAAAGGGCGTCGGTCCAGCGCGAGTTGATTTCCAAGGTCGTAGCGACGTCCTTGTTCGACTGCGCGTACCAGTGCGAATTTAAGGTAGCGGATGCGGTGCCCATGTCGGCGCGTGCGACGCTGCTGGCGAACGCCGACCGGTACGTCAGGTTGGCCCGGTGGTTGTCGTTGATGTTCCAGTCGAGCTTGGCTGAATACTTCTTATCAAGCACCGGTTGAGTGTTGAGGATCGAGCCAACGTCATAGTCGCTGGCGTAACCGTTGTTGTAGGTGTTGATGACGCTGTCCAACTGCGCCTGGGTCACCACTGGATTGAAGTTATTGGCTAGGCCCTGGCCGGTGACACCGAACAGGGT
>CAISYT010000195.1 GCA_903889785.1 uncultured Caulobacterales bacterium | reverse complement strand
GGTAAATTGCGTCAACCCCAGCACATAGCCGTCGACAGGGCTGCGCACCGTGGCCCCCGCCAGTGATTCCTCGGCCGCCCGCAGCCGAGGCAGGGCGTCGGCGAGACGCACCTGGGAATCACGCAGGCCTTCGGCCGCTTCGGCTTGGCCCTGCTGGGTCAGCTTCGTCAGGTTAACCCTGACTTCGCCGATCTGTTCCTGTGTGGCGGTTAGATTGGCGATATTGGCCCCGCGCTGGCCACCCATGTCGGACAGGGTGCGCTGCAGGTTCAATAGGGCTGTGCGAGACGCGTAGCCCTTATCATAGAGTGTTTGATAGCTTTTCAGCTGTTCGCGGATCAGGGCCGCAGACTGCTCATTGGCCGAAACCTGAAGATTGAAGCCGCCGATACGCGCCTTAAGCTGCTCGATCTGCTGCTGAAAGACAGACCGCTGGTCATTCAAGAGTGCCTTGCGGCTGGCGAAAACCAGCTGCTGGTCGCGCATCAGGGCGGCAACGGCCGGATCGGTCTTGCCGCGTTCGGCCATTTCGGCCGGGAAGGAAATGGCGGCCTTTCCCGTCAGATCGGCCTCAAAGCGCGCGGCCTGGGCGGTGGCCGAATCCACCTGGTTTCGCATGACATCCACCGCTGCCTTGGGCTGGGTTGGGGCGAACTGAATCAGCGGCTGGCCCGCTTTCACGAAATCGCCCTCATGCACATAGAGGGCAGAAACCACGCCACCGTCGCGCTGGCGTAAGGTCCGGCGGTTGAATTCAGCCCGAACCTGGCCAGCAGCGGATACTGCCCCGTCAATCTTCACGAAACTGGCCCAGGTACCGGCTAGGACAATGAAAACCAGCACCACTGCCGCACCGATGATCATCGGCCGGTGCATGCGCCGCTTGAGCGGATCATCGCCCAGGAGGGCCACATCCTGGCCAATCAGTATGGCGTCCTCGGTCAGATCGGTGGGCGAGGTTAGGGCCCGCAACGCCGCCTTGACCGGGGCGTTAAAACGATCCTGGATCTTGGATAACGCCTTGCTCACTGGGTTGCCTCCAGGTTACGCGCCGCCTGGGGCAGGATGCGCGCAAGCACCTGCTCGCGGGGGCCGTACATCTCGACCTTGCCATCCTTGAGCACTAGCATCTTGTCCGCCGAGCGGAAGACATTGGGCTTGTGCGATATGATCACCAAAGTCTGGCCGCGCGCCTTCATGGCCGCCATGGCTGAGATGAGCGCGTTTTCGCCTTCCGCGTCCAGCGCTGCATTGGGTTCGTCCAGCACTAGGTACGCCGGCGCGCCCATCAAGGCGCGGGCCAAGCCAATACGTTGCCGCTGCCCAGCTGAAAGCGCCACCCCGCCTTCGCCAAGATCGGTCTCATAGCCCTTAGGCAAGCTGAGGATCAGCGGGTGTGCACCAGATAGCTGGGCCGCCTCAACCACCTGGGCGTCGGTAGCGTCGGCATAGAAACGGGCGATGTTGTCGCGCGCCGTGCCGCTGAACAGCTCAACATCTTGCGGCAGGTAGCCAACGTAGCGGCCGAAGCTCGTGCGGTCCCAGCTATAGATGTCGGCACCGTCGAGGCGCACGTTGCCGGTCGTGGGGGCCATCACGCCCAAAAGCAGCCGCGCCAAAGTCGATTTGCCGGCACCGGATGCGCCGACGATGCCCAGGGTTTCACCGGCGGGCAGGCTGAAGGTCACATCGGTCAAAAGCGGGCGGTCGCCGCGTGGGGTATTGTAACAGAGCTTCTCAACCGAAAGATTGCCCTTGGGCCGGGGCAGGGCAGTCGATGGCGCAGTGGCCGGATAGCGTTCAAGCAGTTTGGACAACCGATCATAGGCTTGGTAGCCGCCAATCAGCGAATTCCATGAGCCGACAACGCGCTCCAGCGGTGCCAGGGCGCGGCCCGACAGGATCATATTGGCGAAGATCAGCCCGCCGGCGATCTTATTGTCCAGCACCAGGAAGGCACCCAGGGCCACAACCATGATCTGGATGGACATGCGACAAAACTTGATCAGGCTGGAATAGAAAACGGCCCTTTCGCTGGCCTGGGCACCGCGCTGCGTCGCTACCGCGCGAAACTTGCTCCAAGGCCGGCCCAGGCTGGACAGCATGCCCATTGCGCGAACCACCTCGCCGTTGCGAAGGGCTCCCTCGCTGTAAGAGTAGCTCTTCAGCGCGGCATCATTGGCCAGTTGCAATGTCGGCCGTGTGGCGCGGTCTTGTAGCCAGGCAAGTCCAAACAGGAGGCATCCGCCCAGCAGGGTAACCACCCCGATGTAGGGATCGATGATGAACAACACGATCATGAACAGTGGGACGAACGGCAAGTCGACGAACAAAAGCACCGAGCCGCCGGTAACGGTCTGGCGCAGCACGTCAAGGTCGCGCAGCGCCTGACTGCGCCCCGCAGAGTCACCCTTCAATGCCGCATCGAACATCGCACCCAGAACACGCTGCGATAGGGCCCGCTCGAACAACAGGCCGTAGCCAATCAGGGTCAGACCCTTAAAGCCCTCAATCAGGCCCGAGATGAAAAAGGCGAAGAGGGCCCCGGCGGAT
>CAISYT010000194.1 GCA_903889785.1 uncultured Caulobacterales bacterium | reverse complement strand
GCGCTGGATGCCGTGGCGGTGCCGTCTGGGGCAGGGGGAGCCGCCCGATGAGCTGGCTGCCGAAGTCACGCAAGGCGCGCGTGCGTCTGCTGATCTTGGCCGTGGTGGCACCGGTTCTGGCCCTCGCGGTGGGGTTATCGCTGTTCGCCATGCGCCAGCAGGTATCGTTCTTCTACACCCCAGCCCAGGCGATTGCCGCCAAGGCTCCGCCAGGGCTGCGCATCCAGCTGGGTGGCCTCGTCCAACGTGGCAGTGTAGTCAAATACCCCGATGGCCGGGTCGATTTTGTGGTTTCTGACCTGAAGGCCTCCATGCCGGTGTCGTACCAGGGCGATTTGCCTGACCTGTTCCGCGAGGGGCAGGGGATAGTAGCAGACGGCACCCTCGACCCATCGGGCCGCTTCCAGGCCAAGCAGGTGCTGGCCAAACACGATGAAACCTACATGCCGCGCGAGCTGTCCAAGGCCCTTAAGGACCAGGGCGAATGGCGCGGTGCCGGTACTCAACCCTCCGCAAACTACGGCCAACCTACGGCCCAAGGGCCGGCCACATGATGCTCGACGAACTTGGTGCCTTCGTCCTCTGCCTGGCCCTGGCCCTGTCGTTGGCGCAGCTCGCCCTCTCGGGGCGCGGCGCGGCGCGGCGTTCAATGGTTTTCAGTCAGGCCGGGCAGGCGGCGGCGATCAGCACATTCGCTTGCGTGGCCTTGGCCTTTGCGGCCCTGATCCACGCCTTCGTGACATCGGACTTCTCGGTCGCCAACGTGGCCGCCAATTCGCACACCGAAAAGCCAATGCTCTACAAGGTGGCTGCGGCCTGGGGCAGCCACGAGGGCTCAATCCTGCTGTGGTGCCTTATGCTCACCGGCTATGGCGCGGCTGTGGCTGTGTTTGGACGCGGCCTGCCGCAGCGGCTCAAGGCCCTGGTGCTCAGCGTTCAGGGCGCTCTGGGCGTGCTGTTTTTGGGCTACACCGTGCTGGCCTCCAATCCGATGTGGCGCCTGGCGCAGGCGCAGACCCCCGTCGAGGGCAATTCGCTCAATCCCCTGCTGCAAGACCCAGCACTCGCCGCCCATCCGCCCATTCTCTATTCCGGCTATGTCGGGTTCTCGGTGGTGTTTGGCTTCGCCGTCGCCGCCCTGATTGAAGGTAAGATCGACACGGCCTGGGCGCGATGGGTGCGGCCGTGGACCCTGATGGCCTGGTCCCTGCTCACGGTCGGTATCACGCTGGGCGCATTCTGGGCCTACTACGAACTGGGCTGGGGCGGCTGGTGGTTCTGGGACCCGGTCGAGAACGCCAGCTTCATGCCTTGGCTGGCCGGCGCGGCCCTG
The DNA here is from genome assembly GCA_903889785.1 of uncultured Caulobacterales bacterium. Classification (GTDB taxonomy): domain Bacteria; phylum Pseudomonadota; class Alphaproteobacteria; order Caulobacterales; family Caulobacteraceae; genus Caulobacter. Next base: position 4,270 of record CAISYT010000194.1, on the reverse strand, counting down.
CTGCACTCGGCCATTGTCACAGAAAAGCGCGGTGCCCTGCCGGGCTGGACGGTGTTCCTGGCGCTACTGGGATTCACCTTCTCCATGTTGGGCGGGTTCCTGGTGCGCTCGGGTGTGCTGACCAGTGTGCACTCTTTCGCCGTCGATCCGGCGCGCGGCATCCTGTTGCTGTCGATCCTGGGCGTAACCGCCGGTTCGGGCTTTGCCCTCTTTGCCTGGCGTGCCCCGGCGCTTAAGCCCGGTGGCGTCTTCGCCCCGGTGAGCCGTGAGAGCGCTATGGTGGTCAACAATATCCTGCTGACCGCCTGTGCCGCCACCGTCCTCCTTGGTACGCTCTACCCGCTGATCCGCGAAGCCATGGGCGGCGAGACCGTTTCGGTTGGCCCGCCCTATTTCAACCTGACCTTCATCCCGCTGATGGCCGTGGCGATTGTTCTGATCCCGCTTGGCCCGCTGCTCAGCTGGAAGCGCGCAGACGCCAGGGGTGCCCTACAGCGCCTCTGGGCCGCCGCCGCTGCCGCCGCCGGAACCGCCATCCTGGGCCTACTACTGGTCTCGCCGCGTAAGGCTCTGGCCTGCCTGGGCCTGGGCGCGGGTGCCTGGCTGATCGGCGGTGCCGCAGTCGAACTCGCTGAGCGGATCCGTCTTTTCCGAATCCCGCTGGCGGAGGCCCGGCGCCGCCTGCGTGGCCTGCCGCGCGGTGCCTATGGGGTCGCCCTGGCCCACGCCGGCCTGGGCGTTTTCGTGCTTGGGGCGAGTTTCGAAACTAGCTGGCGGGTCGAGGCGGCTGAGGCCCTGGGGCAAGGCGGGCATATGGCGCTCGGTGTCTACCAGGTGTCTCTGGGCGCGGTGATCCAGGTTGACGGACCCAACTACATCGCCGAGCGCGGCCCCCTGGTGGTCACCAAGGCGGACGGAACAATTGTCTGTCGGGCCGCACCGGAACGCCGCTTCTATCCCGCTGGCGGCCAGACGACTTCAGAGGTCGGCATCTGCGGTCGCGGGCTTGATCACATCTATTTGGTGCTCGGCGATCGCCGCCAGGGGGCCGAAGGCGATCCGGCCTGGCTGGTGCGGGCCTATGTCAATCCGTGGGTTCGGCTGATCTTTGCCGGGCCTTTTCTGATGGCCCTGGGCGGAGCGTTATCGCTATCCGACCGGCGGCTGCGGCTGGCGGCTCCGGCGCGGAAAAAGCCGCCGGTTTCCGCATGAAGCGCCCGCTGCTCATACTGGCTGCGGTTGCCTGTATGGGGGCCGCCGCTGACCCGGCAGAGCGTCTGGTCGACCCCGTGGCCGAGCACCGCGCCAAGGCCCTATTCAACGAAATCCGCTGTTTGGTCTGTCAAAACGAGTCGATTGACGATTCCCAGGCCCCATTAGCCGCTGACCTGCGCCGTATTGTGCGCGAGCAGGTCTCCGCCGGGCGCAGCGACAAGGATGTGCTCGACTTCCTCACCGCCCGCTATGGCGCGTTTGTCCTGCTGAAGCCTCCCTTCGATATGGGCAATGCTCTGCTATGGCTGGGCCCGTTCCTGCTGGTGCTGGGTGGGCTAGGCGGTCTCGCCTACGTGTCGCGGCGGCGGGAAACAGCGGTGGCCCTCAGTCCAGAGGAAGAGCGCCGGTTGCAGTCGGTCCTCGATCAAGCACCAGACTAGCCCCCAATTGCGCTGAAAAATCGCCTGCCGGAACCGGGTTCATGCCGCTAAGCAGCGGTGTTTCGATCATGATCTGCTGTGGCGATCTGCAATCGTCCAAGACGCTTTCGAATTGATCCAATTGAAAATCATTGCGTTCGGCGTCGTCAAACCGTTGCGAACTTCTGTACGTCGCCTAAGTGTTGGGTTTGAAAGAGTCTGGCCGCGTCGCCGGAACGGGGAAGTCAAATGAGCATGTCCGCACGCAAACGGGGTTTCGTCGTTGGGGCTGTCGCCGGTGTTGGCGTTGCTGCTGCCGCTATGGCCGGTGTCGGGCTTCGGATGACCCCCGCCGCTGCGGCGGCGCCGCAACTGACCTCGGCCGCCGCCGCGCCCCTGTTTGCTCCGCCGCCGGGGTCGCCACTGTCATTCGCCGATATCTTCGAGCGTGTATCTTCGGCTGTAGTGTCGATCGACGTCACCAGCGCAATGGAGCCCGCTGATGTGCGCAAGATTCCGGGCCTGGAAGGCCTGCCGTTCGGCATCGTGCCCCGCGGCGGTAATGGTGATGAGCCTGCCACGCCGCGCAAGCAGCAGTCTTCGGGCTCGGGCTTCTTCATCTCGCGCGACGGCTATGTGGTAACCAACAACCACGTGGTCGAGAAGGCGGAAGACATCAAGGTCACGCTGAAGGATGGCCGTGAATTCAAAGCCACCGTGCTGGGCCGCGACGAGAGCACCGACCTCGCCGTGCTACAGGTGGAAAATCCAAAGAAAGAGAAGTTCACCTTCGTCGATTTCGAAAAGTCGGCCAAGCCGCGCGTCGGTGACTGGGTCATCACCATCGGCAACCCGTTCGGCCTGGGTGGCACGGCGACCGCCGGAATCATCTCGGCTTACGGTCGTGATCTGGGCGACAGTTCGTCCAATTTTGTGGACTACATTCAGATCGACGCCCCCATCAATCGCGGCAATAGCGGCGGCCCCTCATTCGACATCTATGGTCGAGTGGTTGGGGTCAACACCGCCATCTTCTCACCTTCCGGCGGATCGGTCGGCATCGGCTTTGCCATTCCCGCCGACGTGGTCGACTCCATCACAAGCCAACTGATCAGCGGTGGCAAGATTACCCGTGGCTATATTGGTGCCAATATCCAGCCCTTCAACGCCGATATGGCCGAGGCGCAGGGCCTGGGCGACCAACGCGGTGCTATCGTCGCCGCCCTAATCCCCGGCGGTCCTGCCGAGCGTGGCGGCCTTCGTCCGGGCGATATCGTCATCTCGGTCAATGATGTTGCCATCAAGAATAGCTCGGAATTGACCCGCGAAGTGGCCAAGGGTCATCCGGGAGACGTTATTAAGCTGACCGTGATCCGCGACAAGGCCCGCATCGGCATAGCCATAAAGTCCGGCACCCGGCCCAGTGAGCAGCAATTGGCCGCCCGTACCGACTTTAATGACAACGGCACACCAAAGGGTTCTGCCCCGCCGGCCGCACAGCGCGCGCCAGTGCTTGGCATGGCGCTGACGCCGCTCGACGATGCGGCGCGTGATCGGCTGAAACTCGACGCCGGGGTCAAGGGTTTGGCGGTCGACTCGGTCAAGGCCGGCTCGGATGCCGCCGACAAGGGTCTCAAGCGCGGGGACGTGATCACCAGTATTAACACCCGCCCCGTCACCAGCCTTGACGAGGTCGCGGCGGCGGCTGATGCTGCCAAAAAGGCTGGCCGCGCCAATGTAACGATTGGGGTTTTCAGTGGCGGCCGTCCGGGCTTCCGCACGCTGAAGGTCGACGGCTAGTCCTTTTTTCATGACAACCCGGGGCCTTCCCCGGCTTGCCGACAAACTAACCCTGTGCGGGCCCGTTACCGATACGATCGCGGCGACACGGGCGCGCGATACGCTGGCCAAGGCGACTGAGGAGTACGGCTGGCTGCCACTGCTGGACGCGGTCTGGCCGGCCCTGGTACCGGTTTTCGCCTCATCGCCCTATCTCTTCAGCCTGGCACGCCGTCGCCCGAGCAGCCTACGCGCCATACTTGAAAACGATCCGTTGGCGCACCTGGATGAGATCCTTGTCGCTGCAAGGATCGCCGGTGGCCAGGCGCAAGAGGCTGGCCGCAAGACCCTTCGCGACCTGAAGGCCGATCTGCACCTACTTACCGCCCTGTGTGACCTCGGCGGCGTGTGGGATCTGAACGCCGTCACCGCTGCCCTGACCCACTTCGCTGACGTCGCCCTGGAAGTCGCCTTGGGTCTCGCCGCCAGGGCGGAGCAGGAACGCGGAACGCTCAATCCCCCGCCGTCCGGGGCGCAGGGTCCGGTTCCGGGCCTGTTCTGTATCGCGATGGGCAAACAGGGCGCGTTCGAACTGAACTATTCCAGCGACATCGACATCTGCATTTTCTACGAGCCCGCCGCCATGCTACTGACCGAGGAAGCCGAGGGGGCGGTGGTCGCCGTGCGCCTCGCCAAGGCCATCGTGCAGACTCTGCAGGACCGTACCGAGGCGGGTTACGTCTTCCGCACCGACCTTCGTCTGCGCCCCGATCCAGGGTCCACGCCCCTGGCGGTCAGTGTCGACTCGGCGATGGATTACTATGAAAGTGTCGGCCAGAACTGGGAGCGCGCCGCCT
>CAISYT010000193.1 GCA_903889785.1 uncultured Caulobacterales bacterium | reverse complement strand
GCAGCAAGATTGAGGAGCAGGTGCAGGCTGGGCAAAGCCAAGCCTGCACCTGGCCGCTCTTCACCTCACCCGGTGTCGGGGATTAGAATTCCGGCACGGCCGCGCCCTGCGGGACTCCTCGTCCTACCGTTGATCCCGCCAGGGCAGACCGGGCGTCAAAAAGACATATTGAAGGAGCAACCAAGGGCTGCACTAAAGGCTTGTGTATTACAGGTTAGAAACATAGTTTTTGATGCATGGTACATGCGGTGGACTGCGATCATCATCATTCCAGCCCCGGATTGACCGACCGAGCGGTGTTGGCCGAACTGGAGGCTGCGACCGGTCTTTGCGACCGGGCCGAGGAAAAACTCACCCCCGGCCGCCGCCGTGTGCTGGAGCTGTTGCTCCGCGCCGGTCGGCCCGCCAAGGCCTATGACCTGATCGCGCAATTCGGCGAAGACGGCCGCCCGACCAAGCCGCCGACGGTCTATCGGGCGCTAGACTTCCTAGAGCGCCAGGGCTTGGCCCATCGCATCGAGAGCCTCAACGCCTATGTGGCCTGCCGCCAAGGCGACAAGGCCCATACTGCGGCGTTCCTGATCTGCAGATGCTGCCAAACCTCGCGCGAGTTGGATACGGGTGGCCCGACGGAGTTGCTCGCCGCTGGAGAACGCCTGGGCTTTTCGCTCGATGGCTTGATCATCGAAGGCTACGGCCTCTGCGCCGACTGCAGAGCGGATTGAACGCTCGCTCCGGAGCGGCTGAATCGTCCAACCCTGGATAGCGATGAACGCCCCTTCGCCGCACCAGAATCCTCAAAAGCACGGTGGAAGCTCTTAACGACGGCACCCCATTCTATTGATCAGAACCAGCCCTTGCGCTTGAACCAAACCAAAGGCGCGGCCGCCGCCAAGGCCATCAGCAGCAGCGCCATGGGATAGCCGATCTGCCAGGATAGCTCGGGCATGTGTTGGAAGTTCATGCCGTAGATCCCAGCGATAAGCGTGGGCGGCATCAGCACGACGGAGAATACCGCCAGCACCTTGAAAATCTGGTTCTGCTCAATGTTGATCAGGCCCAGGGAGGCATCGAGCAGGAAGGTGATCTCGGCGCTGACATGGCCCGCGTGGTCGCCCAGCGAATTAATGTCGCGCTGAAGGGTCGCGAGATGCTCCGTAAGCACCGGGTTCTTGGCGAACGGATCGTTCAGGGTTGCGAACCCGACCAACCGCCCCAGGCTAGATAGACTGCCGCGCACCTTGGCTGTCAGCCCCTGCAGACGACCCAACTGCGCTAGGATCATGGAAAACCCTGCGCCCTTGGGTCGGCTAAAGGCGATCCGCGACTGAGCCTCTACCTCGGCCGAGGCGCGCTCCAAGAGATCGGCGGCGCGGTCTACGATGGCTTCCAGCAGGCCGGTCAGCACTTCGGCTCCACCCGTCGGCATGGCAGCCTGGCGTTCCAATTGGGCGCAGAAGGCCTTAAAGGCCTTGGGTTCAACATAGCGGATTGTCACCAGCCGCTCGCCGGCCAATACAAAGGTCACCGGCTCCAGTCTCGGGACATCGCTATCGGCATCCACCACCAAGCTGGCGGTCAGGAAGAGGGCACCATCCTCGATATAGAGCCGCGACGAGACCTCGATCTCGGCCATCTCCTCGCGCGTGGGCAAGGCCAGTCCCAGCATGGCCTCGACGGCGTGCTCTTCCTGGCGGGTCGGTTCGACCAGCTCGATCCAGACGGCATCGCTCGGCAAGGCTTGTCCGGCCTCAATGACAGTAAAATGCGTTCGACCTTTGGGAAGGACTTTCAGCATAGGCAATGGCTCGGCGGCAAGGTCACGGCCATTCCCTAGGCCGTGCGGCGCTCTAGCGCGACGTTTCTTTGGAGTCCGACGCACCGCCGCCCGTCATAGCCTTGATCAAGTCGGCGATACGGTCGGTGGACTCGGCGGCCTGGCTCAGCAGAGCCAAGGGCGAGGCGCCCGGCTTCATGGCCTGGGCCATCTGGCCGACGGCGTTTTGGGTCAGAGATATGGCCGCATCCGAGGCGGCGCTGATGCCAGCGGTCGCGGCGGCGAGTGCCATGGCCTGAGCGTTTTGATAGATAAAACCATAAGTGGGGTAGGTCGTGGAACCGAGGTCGGCTGACGGATCATTCCAAACCTTGACCCGGCTCCAATCGCCCATCGGCGAAACATCAATCACCGTGACGTTCTGCTCGACCTGGCCGCGGCCGCCGTCGATGATAGACCAGTTGGCGTGGGTGACCTGGATGACGCGATCGGTCAAAACCTGGCTGACTACGGCCACATGACCCAGCTTCATCCTGCCAAACGGCTTAAAGCAAAGCACCGCGCCCTCCTTGGGCACGAAACCAGTTTCGTACTTTCCCACCGCCTGGCTCCACCAAGTGCGGGCGTCGCCAAAAATCTGGATGCCGGAAATCAGACGGGCGAAGGGGACGCATTGCCAGTAGGAATCGGCCATCGCGGGGGCACCCGGCAGCGCGCACATCAAGAGCGCGGCAGCCAGTGAACCAGCGAGGGTTCTCATCCAATGACGCATCTTAAAGGGACTTCCCCGTGGACGTGCGAAGTCGATAGCGGTCTCACGGTCGGATGAAAAGAGGGTTTATCCCTTGCTGGCATTGACCAAGGGTCGCTACGCGTCCGGCTCGAAACGGCCCTTGAGCCAAGCCCGGGCGGGCTTTTCGAGCAGATGATACGAGGCCGCAGCCACCGGAATTAACCCCAGAACAAGCAAGGTCCATACCGGCCAGGGTAGGCGATCGCCCGGTAAGTTGAGTAGTTTTTGGGCGCTGTGGGTGAAGACGATGCCCCAGGGCGCGCACACCTTATAGATCGAATAGCTGATCTCCCCGAGGTAGGTCGGCGGCTGGGCGGCCCAGGCTAGGAAGCCAAGGGCCAGCCCTCGACATTTGCCGCCGCGGAGCGCGCCCGAGCGCCAAAGCGCCAAAGCGCCAAAGCGCCAAAGCGCCAAAGCGCCAAAGCGCCAAAGCGCCAAAGCGCCAAAGCGAATGCAGAGCACAGCCCAATAGGAAACAGGGCAAGATGCGCAACGCCCCCAAGAATAGGTCGCCTGGGTTAGCGAAAACCCGGCCAGGGCCTGAAATGACGGCTATAGCGCTACAATCGCCAAAACGGCCAGGACGAGTGGTTGAAGGCGGCGGTTTGGGCAAAGCCCCAGGCATGAAGCAACAGCAGATTAGCCGGCAGAGACGGCAGGTCGGCGATGTTGGGATCGACCTCAAGCCCAGCCAGGCGGCCGATCACGGCCAGCCCGCCCACGGCCGCTAGGATGGCCAAGTGCAGCGGATAGATCCACGCCAGCCGGTTTAAGAGGAATCCGCCATAGCGGAAGCGGCCTTCCCCAAAGCCCTTAAAATAGACGTGGCAGAGGATGAAGCCTGGCAGGATTGAAGAACAGCTCAGCCCCCAGATACCCCTTCTGTACCAGCATGGGGGCCGCAGGACCGTCGAGCTTTTCCCAATAGGAGAACAGTACAACCCAACCTGCCGCGAAAAAGGGCAGGGCGCTCAATGGCCGGATCGCCGCCCCATCCTTGATCGTCGCGGCTGTGGCCGTCATGTCTGACGCTACCAAGGCGAATGGCACGGCCCTGGCGCGGACACGTGTTTTTTTCTAAAGCATTCCGATGAACGATCTCTTGCACCTTCTGGCTAGTCCCTCGGCCTGGGCCGCCCTGATCACCCTCGTGGTTATGGAAATCGTGCTCGGGATCGACAATCTCGTGTTCGTCTCGATCCTGTCCAACAAACTTCCCACTAAGCAGCGCATCAAGGCCCGGCGCCTGGGGATCGGCCTGGCCCTGGTCCTGCGGCTGGCTCTGCTGTCGGTTATCGCCTGGATCGTTGGCCTGACCCAGCCAGTGTTCACCGCCTTCGGTCACGGCTTTTCCTGGCGCGACCTGATCCTGGTGGCCGGAGGACTGTTCCTGGTCTGGAAGGCCACCAAGGAAATCCATCACAGCCTGGACCCGCAACCCAGCGACGATATTTATGACAAAAAGGCCCCTGTGGCCTCAAACTTCGCAGCCGCCATCCTGCAGATACTGCTGCTCGACATCGTATTTTCGATCGATTCCATCCTGACGGCTGTGGGCATGACCGACATTTTGCCGATCATGTTCCTGGCAGTGATCATTGCCGTCTGCGTCATGTTTCTGGCCGCCGATCCCTTGGCCGATTTCATCAACGCCAACCCGACGGTGGTGATGCTGGCGCTGGGCTTCCTGTTAATGATCGGCATGATCCTGATCGCCGATGGATGTGGGGTGCATATGCCGCGCGGCTATATTTATGCCGCCATGGGCTTCGCCGGGGCAGTCGAGGCGCTGAACATGTTGTCACGGGGCAAGGCACCGCCGCACCAAAAATAGGTCGGTGCCCGACTTAGGCCTTGACGGTAATCACCCGGCGATCACCTTCCCGCCTCGCTACAGTGGAATATCATGCAGACCTTCACCGACGCCGAACGTAAGGTCACCCTCGCCGGGGTGATGATCGTGTTCCTGCTGTCGGCGCTGGACCAGACGATCGTATCCACCGCCATGCCGGTGATCATCAGCCAGCTGCACGGCCTTGGGCTCTATGCGTGGGTGACAACCTCCTACCTTCTGGCCTCGACCGTGATGGTGCCGATCTGGGGCAAGCTGGGCGACATCTATGGCCGCAAGCCGGTGCTGATCGTTGGCATAATGCTGTTCCTGGCCGGGTCGTGGCTGTCGGGCCTATCGGGTGAATTCGGTGACCTGCCGCTTCTGGGCGGCGGAATGGTGCAGCTGATCGTGTTCCGCGCCATTCAAGGCCTGGGGGGCGGCGCCCTGTTCACCACCGCGTTCGGCATAATCGCCGACCTGTTTCCGCCCCGCGAGCGCGGCAAGTTTGGTGGGCTATTCGGGGCTGTGTTCGGCATTTCCAGCGCGATAGGCCCGCTTCTTGGCGGCTATTTCACCGACCACGGCACGGTGACGATACTGGGGCATGTCGTGGCCGGCTGGCGCTGGGTGTTCTACCTCAACCTGCCGCTGGGGCTGGTCGCCCTGTTCATGGTCATTTCCAAGATGCCAAGGCTTTCCCACGCGGCGAAAGGCAAGATCGACTTCCTGGGCGCAGGCTTGATCCTGTGCAGCTCCATCCCCCTGCTGTTGGCACTCAGCTTTGGCGGTCAGAGCTACGCCTGGAGCTCACCGCAAGTCCTTGGGCTGTTCGGCATGTTTGCCATCAGCACCGTGTTGTTCGTCATTGTCGAAAACAGAGTCCAGGATCCGATCCTGCATCTGGAGCTGTTCAAGAACCCGGTGTTTCTCTGGGCCAATACCGCCGGCTTCTTCTCCTCGATGTCGTTCCTGAGCGTCGTCGCCTTCCTGCCGCTCTTCATGCAGCTGGGCCAGGGGCTAAAGGCGACCACCAGCGGGCTCTCTACCCTGCCGCTGATGGTTGGCATGGTGTTCGCCGCCGCCTTGTCAGGGCGGTTGGTCACGCGCACCGGGCGCTATAAGCCATTTATTCTGGTTGGCGTTTTCACCCTCTTTATCGCCACTGTTCTGCTGAGCCGCATGCAGCCGCACGTGGGTCGGTTCGACCTGGGCTGGCGGCTGGCGCTGATGGGTCTGGGGCTGGGGCCGCTGCAAAGCCTGTATGGCATTGCCGTTCAGAACGCGGTGCCGGCCAACCGTATCGGGGTGGTAACCAGCGCCAACCAATTCTTCCGTCAGATCGGCTCGACGGTCGGGGTCGCGGTCTTCGGCACCCTGCTGACAAACGACATGAACAGCAAACTGGAGGTCTATGCCCAGGCCAACGGCCTGCCGCCGCTGAACCTATCGGCCCTGCGGGATCTTTCGGCGCAAGCTCAGAGTCACGCAGGTTCAGGCATGAACCTGCCGGATCCGATCCGGGTCATTATCGCCAGCTCGGTAACTCATGTGTTCCTCTTCAGCCTGATCGTGGTCGGCCTGTCGGTGATCGCGACCCTGATGATCCCGCAACTGCCGATGCGGGCGAGGGGCGAGTCTCAACCGCAGCAGGCTGGGCTTTCGCCCGAGGCGAAAGCCTAAGCGAGAAACCTAAAGGAAGCTGTGCGGGTCGACGTCGATGGCCAATCGGATAGACCCCGGCACTTTCACACGGGCTCGCCAAGCGGCGAGAAATCCCTGCAGGTCGACCGTGCGGTCGGCGCGGACCAGGAATCGCTTACGGCGCCGGCCACGCACCAGGCTAAGCGGCGCGTCTGCCGGGCCATAGACCTCGACATTCTCTGCATTCGGCGCGGCGGCGGCGAGGGTTTGCACAAAGGCCTCCAGACCCACCGGGTCCTCGCCGGAAATGATCAGAGCCGCCAGTCGGCCGTAGGGCGGCAAGCCGCTGGCCTCGCGCATCGCCATCTCCGTCGCCACAAAGGCGTCGCGGTCCTGTGCGGCCAGGGCCTGCATCACGGCATGATCGGGGGCCCAAGACTGGATCAGCGCCTTGCCAGCGGCCTCGCGCCGTCCGGCCCGCCCGCTCGCCTGGGCCAGAAGCTGAAAGGTCCGCTCCGCCGCACGCAGGTCTCCGCCACGGAGACCAAGATCGGCATCGACCACGCCCACCAGGGTGAGATTGGGAAAATCGTGACCCTTGGCTGCCGCCTGGGTAGCCACCAGAATATCGATCTCGCCGTCCGTCATGGCCGCGATCAGGCCGCGCGTTGCGGCCGTATCCGTCATGGTGTCGGACGAGAACACCGCCACGCGCGCATTGGGAAATAGAGCGCGCACCTCCTCCTCGACCCGCTCCACACCAGGCCCAATTGAGACCAGGCTGTCCTTGGCCCCGCAATGGGGACAGTGCGTCGGTCGCGGCATGGAAAAGCCGGTCAGATGGCAGACCAGGCGCCCGGTATAGCGGTGCTCTACCAGCCAGCTATCGGTGTCGGGGGCCTTCATCCGCTCACCGCAGGCCTTGCACAGCACCAAGGGCGCATAGCCGCGCCGATTGAGGAAAAGCAGGGTCTGTTCGCCACGACCATAGGTTTCCGCCATGGCCGTGACGAGCGGTGGCGATAGCCAGGTGCCCGACGCGGGTGGATGCTCACGTAGGTCGACTAGTTCAATATCCGGCAAGCGCGCCGCGCCGTGGCGGGCATTGAGCCTCAGCCACTGGTAGCGTTCATTCTGGGCGTTCCACAGGCTTTCCAGCGATGGCGTGGCGCTGGCCAGAACCACCTGCGCCCCGCTCAGCTTGGCGCGCGCCACGGCGAGGTCGCGCGCATGGTAGATGAAACCCTCTTCCTGCTTATAGGAGGCGTCGTGCTCCTCATCGACGACGATGAGGAGCAGCTTCTGGAACGGCAAGAATAGGGCCGAGCGGGCCCCGGCGACGATTCTGGCCCGGCCTTCCGCCACGGCTTCCCAGACCTGGCGACGCTTGGGCGGAGGCACGGCGCTGTGCCATTCGGCGGGCCGGGCACCGAACCGGCTTTCAATGCGATCAAGCGCAG
>CAISYT010000192.1 GCA_903889785.1 uncultured Caulobacterales bacterium | reverse complement strand
GGCCAGGGCCGCGGCAGCCCATTGGGCCCATAGCGCCAGAGCAACCAGCCAACGGCACCGGGGGCCAGGAACAGGGCGGAATATTTCGAGAGGCAGGCCAGGCCGGCGCTGACGCCAACGGCGATCCACCAGGACTCTCCGCCCTCGTCTTCGGTTCGGATCAGGCAACAGGCCGTGCAGATCCAGAACAGGGTCGCGGCTGAATCGGGTGTGGCGATATTGGCCCCCAGGCCTGCCAGCAGGGTCGCGCTGTACCAGACCGAGGCGCGCTCGGCGCTTTGGATGGAAAGGCCCAGGCGTTTGGCCAGGTCGAACACCAGCAGGGTCACAATCGCGCTGGCCAGGACCGGGATCAGGCGGAGGCCCAGGGGCGTGTCGCCCGCGATGATCTGTCCCAGCCGTATCCACCAGACAATCATTGGCGGATGGTCATAGTAGCCGGCCTGCAGCCCAGCGGCCCATAGGCGGTAGTAGGCTTCGTCTTCCGTCGGATGGATCGCGGCCGCCAGGACCAGGCGCAAGGCTGTAAGCGCCAGCACGAAGGCGAGCAGGCGGATTGGAATCCGATGGTCAGACGGAGTGGTCACGCCGGGTGTACCTGAACGCCTGCGCGCGGGGTCGTGATTAGGCCAGGGCACGGCCGATCAGGATTGGAAAATCGGCGAAGAGGCAATTATTGCTCCGGCTCTCGTATTTGACCCAAGGTACCGCGAGCCTTCAATGCCGCCGAAACCTCCGGTCCTCAAATGGATTCTCGACATCGAACCTATGCCGACTCCACGCGCGGAGAAACACAAAGCCGCGTGACTTTGGACGCGTAAGGGTCGCGCCCTCGCCAAGGCGTTCAACCCCTGACTTGAGGGGTTTTGACGGCCGCACCGGGCTGCATGGCGGTCACGACGCTGTTCCACACCGCGCCGAATCCGGCACCGGCGATCCCTGCAAGCCACCAGACGTCCAGGTGGCGGTAAACAAGGCTGCCGACCGCCACGCTGGTAATCAGGCCGGGTGCGCTGAGCACGCAGGCGCGGGCAAAGCCACGCAGTAAGGCCCAGCCGCGCCGCTTTCGGTCTCGGTAGGTGATGGCGTTGTTGACCAGATAGTTCGAGATCATCGCCGTGAAGCCTGCGGCGGTCTGTGCCCAGGAAAAGCTCAGGCCAAACTCTGTCGCCGCGCCAAGGACGGCAAGATGCACCGCCACCCCCGTTGCGCCGGCGACAAAGAACAGCATCATCATCGGCGAGACCAGATTGCCGCTCATGCGTGAGCCAACCAGGGCGGCGTAGTCCAGCGCGGCACGCATGTCGAACTTGCTTGCCCCGTCGGTCCGGGCCTTGAATCGGTAAGGTAGTTCGGCGATCGCTATGGGCCCCGGCTGGCTGATGATCAGGTCGAATAGGATCTTGAAACCCTCGACCGACAGGCGTGGGGCGACGGCCATGACCCGCTCGCGTCGGATCATGAAGAAGCCGCTGACCGGGTCGGTCACCGGGGTGCGCAGTACGGCGGCGGCCATGCCCCGGGCGGCCAGGCTCACCTTGCGGCGAATCGGACTGAGACCCTCGACGGTTTCGTCGAGATCGAGATAGCGGCTGCCTATGACCAGCTCGGCCTCGCCGCTCTTCAGCCGTTCCAGCATCTGCGGCAGGATCGACTCATCGTGCTGCAGGTCGCCGTCGATGACGGCCACGAAGGGGGCAGCGCTGGCCATGGCTCCCTCGATGACTGCCCCTGCAAGGCCGCGGCGGCCAACGCGGTGCAGGCATTGAATGCGTGGATCGGTACGGGCGATCGCCTTTACCGCTTCGGCGGTGCCGTCAGGGGAATGGTCGTCAACGAATATTGCCTGCCATGCGATGCCGCCAAGTACGGCGCGCAGCCTCGCGATCAGGGGGGCGACATTATCGTGTTCGTTGAAGGTAGGGACGACGACGGTCAGTTCGTAACCGCGTGCTGTGGCACCGGAGTCGCCGGGTTCGAACATCTCACTCATGTATCGCACACCGCTCCTGCCTCAATTCCGATAGCGCCCGGCGGAATCTTCGCGCGGAACCTAGGCTTAGTTCGCGATGTGCGGAACCCGGTACCGCGCGGGTACATTCAAACGCCCTTAGCAAACCACCGTTGAACGGATGGTGATCATCGCAAAAGCTACAAGGGCGGCAGTGAATTATAGCTTGAGCGGTCCAGCATAGCCGGTGAGTTCCAGATAGCCCCGCCCGCCCTCGGTGCGAACGGCACCTTCCCAATAGACCGGTCCGCCGGCGGCGCGGCTGTCGAGTTCCTGGTCATCGAATAGCGGGCGAAGTGTCCAGCGCCGCCATTGGCCACCACTGCGAACCGAGACAACGCGCTCGACCGGATAGGCGGCTTGGGTGCGCGGCGAGCGCCAGGTGCGTGCACGTCCCCAGGCGACATCATCCTTGCCGAGCGTGGTCAGGGCGCCGGAAGCGCTACGTATGGCGCCGCCATTCCAAATCGGTTTGCCAGCCTTGTCGCGGATCATAAAGGCCATCAGGGTGCCGCCATCATCGAGGTTCAGCCCGACCCAGTCCCAGCCCACAGCCGTGGGATCGAGTAGGCTGGAGAACCATTCGCGGTCTAGCCAAGCTTCGCCGGTGACCGCCACGCGCTTGCCGCCTCGTACCACGCTGCCGCTGACCGCCAAGTGCGGCAGGCTGTAGTATTGGCTGGCCTGCGCGGGGTTTGGCCCTTTGCGGCTGTAGCCATGGTCTCCCTGCAGCAGCACGTTCTGTTGGGGGGCCAAGTCGAGGTCGAGCCGAAAGTCTGCGCCTGCGGCCCGGGCGCTGAACACGCCGTTTGCGCCGCGTTTCAGCCTCCAGTCGTCGATCACCAGGTCGGTATCTGTCGTGGAGGCATGGGCCAGCCCGAAGCCCTGGCGCGCGATTCTCTGGCCATGCAGCAGATGGCCGATCGCAGGGTCGGAGAGGGCTGCATGAGCGAATAGGATTTGGTCGGGATTAAAGCGGCTGGGGTTGGCCGGATCGGCCGCCGTGCGCGAGCGGAAGAAAGTGACCTGGAACCCCAGGTCCTTGCCGTCGGCGGTTTTCAGCAAGCCGGTGACGTACCACCACTCGGTTCGGAATGCGCTATGGGCACCGTGGTCCATCGGGAAGATCAGGGCCACGCCTGGGCGCACGGGCGCATAGGCCGGGGCCAAGGCCACAGCGGGGGCGGCGAGGGCCAGCAGCAGGGCGAGTAGGAGGGCGCGCATCACCAGTCTTCCCGCACAGCGCGGATGGTGCTGGACGAGAGCGCGCGGCTTCCCGATAGCACCGCCGTACCCGCCGAGGCCGCGACAAGGACGCCGAACAGGCTCAGCAGAAGGCCCATCGGCCAGCGGGTGTCCATACTCCAGTTGAACGACTGCGGATTGATAACCTGAATGAGAATCTGGCCCAGCACAGCGCCGAGGCTAAGCCCCGCCAAGGCCCCGACCGCCCCGAGCAGTGCCCCTTCCAGCGCCAGCATGGCGACGATCTGCCGCTTGAGCGCTCCGACATGCCGCAGCATGCCGAACTCACGCGTTCTGGCGAGGGTCTGAGCCGAGAAGGTTGCCGCAACGCCGGCCAAGCCGATGCCAATGGCAATGGCCTCCAGGGCATAGGTCACAGCGAAACTCCGATCGAATATCTTGAGTGCCATGGCGCGCAGGCTCTTCGACTCGGTGAAGGTCATGTCGGCAACGATGTCTGGCGGTACCACGGCGCGCAGGGCGGCCACGGTACGCAAGGGGTCGGCACCGGGGGCGAGGGTGACAGCGACCTGGCTGCGAAACCGGTCACCGGTCAGATGGACGTAGTCGGTGTCGCCAATGGCGAGGGCACCGAATTGGCGAGCGTAGTCGCGCCAGATGCCGCGCACATAGAGCCTGCGGGGTTGGCCGCCCAGCGGCACGGTCACAGCTTGGCCGGGGTTGAGGTGGTAGAGCCGCGCCATGGGTTCAGAGGCCCAGACCGCGGTCTCCCCGGCGGGCAGGGGGCTAACTGCGGAGATGAGCGGCAGGGCGCGCTGCGGGGCGGTGGGATCAATCGGAACAACATTGAGGGCGGCGGGCGGCTGGTCGGGGGCGAGGCGCAGCTTCAGAACCTTGCGAAACTCAATCGCCGCGACGCCAGGCGCATGGGCCAGGCGGTCCTGTGCGGCCGGATCGAACCCACCGGCCTCGAGGTCGGGCAGGCGCATATAGAGGTCGGCCGGCAAGATCTGGCCCAGCCAATCGTCAACAGAGCCGCGGAAACTGGCGACCATAATGCCCATAGCCGCCATCAGGCTGACGCTGGCGACGATGCCGCAAAGGGCGACGGCGGCCTGGCCGGGCGCGCCGTACAGCCGATCGAAAGCCAAGCGCGTGGCGGGGGCGTCTCCGGCAAGTCGCCGGGCCGGGCCGAGGATGGCGCGGGCCAGGGCGGGCATAAGGGCGATGCCGCCGGCCAGGATCGCCGCCATGGACCCATAGCCCAAGAGCGGTAAGCCACCGATTGGGGGAGCAAAGGCCAGGGCACCGCCGATCATCAGCAGTACCAGGGCGGCAACCAGTGGCGGTTTGCGACGCGGGTCGATACCCAGGTCGGCGTTCTTCAGGGCCACGGCGGGGCGACTCCTGGCGGCCTGCAGGGCGGGCCAAAGCGCTCCAGCCAGGGCCGCAATCAAGCCAAGCAACAGAAAGACGAGCCCCGCGCCGGGGGCAAAGGCGAGGTGCGGCCGCGCACCCTGGAAATAGCCGCCGCCCAAGTCTCCGCCGAACAGGGCCAGGGCGAGGGTGGCGAGACCCGTACCTGCGGCCACGCCAATGATGCCACCTGCGAGGCCGACTGCCGCACCCTCGATGACGATCTGTAGGATCAGGCGGCGCTGGCTTAGACCCAGCACGCGCAGCAGGGCGAACTGCGGTCGCCGCCGGGCCACCGAAAGCGATTGGCCGGAATAAACCAGGAAGCCGCCCGTCATCAGGGCGACCATGGCCAGCATTTCTAGGTTGACCCGATAGGCACGGGATAGGGCGTCGGACCGATGGCTTTCTTGCCGCTGGGTGACGATCTGGGCGTCGGGGGGCAGGGCCCTGGTAATGGCCGCCTGCACGGCCTGGGTGCTCGTGTCCGCGCCAAATTTGAGATCGACTCGCTGCAGCCGGCCGAGCAATCCGAACCGCCACTGGGCGTCGGCGATGTCGATGACCACGATCGCCTGATCCTCACCCGCACCGGGCAGGCTTCCGGCGACGGTGAAAACGGCTGAGTGGCCAGCCGCAGTCAGGGTAACCGGCGATCCGGCTTTGGCACTCAGGGCGGTCATGGCCGTCTGGGAAAGATAGGCCGCCTGGGCGTCGAAGCTATGCGCGCCTTGTCCAACCAGACCTGGCGTGACCGCAGCGGCGCGCAGCACGTCGAGGCCGAGCACCGTCAAGGACGCTCCGGCAGCGGTATGGGCGTTGAGTTCCACGACCGGGCTGGCCGCCGCGACGCCGGGAATCTGCGCCAACGTGGGATAGAGCCCTTCGTCGAATCCTGCGGCTGTGACCGAATGCACCTGCAGGTCGGCGGTGCCACTGACAGTGTCGATGGCCTTGGCGAACGTCTCCAGGGCGGAGCGATTCACCAGGTATACGGCAAAGCCCAGCGCCACCCCGATCGCTATGGCTGCCGCCGCCAGGATCACGCGGGCCGGGTGAGCCCGCCACTCGCCCAGAACCATCCAGCGCAGTACCGCTGTGTTCGATTGGGGTCGGCCCGGGTTGTGCCTATTGGCCACGCAGGATCAAACCTTGGGCGGTCAGCACCAGCGAGCGGTCAGCGACGGCGGCCACGCGGTCGGAATGGGTGACGATCACCGCAGCAGCCCGTGCGTCGCGGGTTTGCTGTGCGAACAAGGTCAACACTTTCTCCGCCGACTCTGGATCGAGGTTGCCCGTCGGTTCGTCCGCCAGGATCAGGGCTGGCCGGTGAATCAGGGCGCGAGCGATGGCAACGCGCTGCATCTCGCCGCCCGACAGTTCGGACGGATAGCTACCGGCGCGCCCCTCCAGACCCACCGCGGCCAGAAGCGCTCGGGCGCGGCTCAGGCCCTGCGCTTCGCCCCCACCGCTCAGTAAAACGGGCAAGGCAGCATTCTGCGCCAGGGTCAGATGCGGCAGGATATGGAAGGCCTGAAACACAAAGCCGATGCAGTCACGTCGCAGGATGGTGCGCTGGTCATCGCTCATGGCGGAAAGGTCCCCACCATCGATCTTGATCTCGCCGGCGTCGGCAACGTCTAGTCCGGCAATCAGGTTCAGCAGGGTCGATTTGCCCACGCCCGACTCACCCATGATGGCGACGATTTCTCCGGGACGCACTGTTAGCGCCAGGCCGTCAAAAAGCAGGCGGCCGCCAGGAACGGACTTGCGCAGGCCAGAGACGGAAAGGGCTGGTATTGCGGACACGCCCAGACTCTAGCGTAGCTTGGCCCCGGTGCCGATCTCTGTTTGGGCTGCGCCTTTCAGGTGGCGGTGGCGGCCGTGTTGAGCGGCCTGCGAAAGGTCCGGGAGCGATCTGGTGAGGGCGACCCTTCGACCCCGCCGCTCGACTTCCTGGGCGGCGAATCCTGATTCACGGCCGCAGCCACTCGTGAAATTTCGTTGCATGCACGCCCAGACCTGATCACCTAGGGCGATAAGCGGCGAAGCCGCCGTCACATCGGGGATGAACGTGACCAGCGAGACCAAAAAATCGAGCGTGCCGACAGGCGCAGTGGCCCACAAGCTGCCGATCCGCAATATCGTCGCGGCCAGTATCGGCAACGCTATCGAATGGTACGATTGGACGATCTATGCCGCCTTCGCGGTCTATTTCTCGACCCAGTTCTTTCCTAAGGGCGATCCTGCGATTGCCCTTATCCAGATCATGGCCACCTATGCCGTGGCGTTCTTTTTCCGCCCGATTGGCGGTTGGCTGCTCGGGCGCTTCGCCGATGTGAACGGCCGTAAGTCGGTGATGATCATCACCATCTTGCTGCTGGGCGGCGGATCGCTGGTGATCGGGATTCTGCCCACCTTCTCCCAGGTCGGTTGGCTATCGCCTCTGTTGCTGGTCCTGGCACGGATCGCCCAAGGCATTTCGCTAGGCGGCGAGGTTTCCAACGCCTCGGCCTATCTGGCCGAAATCGCACCGGAAGGCCGGCGCGGGCGCTATTCGTCGTTCTTCTACATCTCGATGGGCTTGGCCCTGTTGCTGGGGTCGTCGCTTGGGTCGGTGTTGTCGACGGTGCTGACGCACGACCAGATGCTGTCATTCGGCTGGCGTATTCCATTCATCATCGGCGGGGTCATGGCCGCGTTCGGTGCCTGGCTGCGTCTGGGGATCGCCGAGAGCAAGGCCTTCGAAGATAACAAGGAGACCGCCCAAACTGTGAAGCGACCCCTGCTCACGACCCTGACCCAATATCCTAAGCAGGTCATGCAAATGGTCGGGATCACCCTTCTCAACACGCTCGCCTACTACACCTTCTTCAGCTCAATCCCGCCCTATGCGCTGGGGATCCAGCACATCTCCGGCCAGACGGTGTTCGTGGCCCTGACCATCGGCACGGCGGTTTTTACGCTCCTACAGTACCCTTTCGGCGCCTTGTCGGACCGGATCGGGCGCAAACCGCAGCTGTTACTCTGGTCGGGCGGGCTGGCGCTCGCCTTTATCCCGTTGTCCAAGCTGATCACGCCTGATGCGGGCCTTATGCAGATGACCATCGTGTTTTCGGTTGGCCTGGCCCTCTATGCCCTGATGGCCTCGATCGCCCCGGCGATCATGAGTGAACTGTTTCCAACCGCCTTGCGCGGCGCGGGCATCGGTGCCTGGTACAACATCACCGTCGCGGTGTTCGGCGG
>CAISYT010000191.1 GCA_903889785.1 uncultured Caulobacterales bacterium | reverse complement strand
TCGCACCAGCAGCTGCCAGGATGCCGCGGGCCTCGAGGTACACCAGGGTCGTGATCGCGCACAGGTAGACCGTCAGGCCGGGTCTGATGACTCCCCTGAGAACGTCCAGGGCTACCAGCCAGGCGCCGGCCGCATGACCCTAAAAGAGGGCCAGTCGGTGTTTCAGAAGGGCTGGGTGGAGGTTTTCCACCTTTATTGAGGAGCCGACCCCAGCGACGTCTGCACCATGCCGGGTTCGCCTGTCCTTTTGGAAAACGTCAAACCGGTGATACGCCCGTAGCTAGCCAGGGAGGGGCTTCGCCGCCGGGTGGCCGCCCAGCGTTGTCAGGCGTGGCCTTGAGGGCTACCATGCTGCCCGAAACGAGTTCATTGGGGGAGAGCCAGCGAATTTGATCTCGTCTTTATTAGGTCGTATTGACCGCAAATCTGGGAGGGCTTGCTATGATCACACACGTTTTACCGCGTAGGTTCGTTGTCCTATTCGCCGCCGCGCTGCTCATCGGCACGCGGTTCGTCTCCCCGGCCTCGGCCGCGGAAATCACTGTCATGCTTTCCGGCGCCATCACCCCCGCCTTCAATATCTTGAAGGGGGACTTCGAGAAGAAGTCCGGACACAAAGTCATCGCCATCGGCGGCGGGTCCATGGGCACGTCGCCCAACACCATTCCCAACCGTCTGCGGCGCGGCGAAGCCAACGATCTCATCATCATCGCCCGCCCGTCGGTCGAAGAGCTTGCCAAGGAAGGCCTGGTGGTTCCCGCCAGCATGCAAGATCTGGTGATTTCAAAGATCGGTTTTGCCGTGCGGAAAGGCCTGCCGGTACCAGACATCTCTACGCCCGAGAAACTGAAGGCCGTGCTGCTGAAGACCGACTCCATCGCCTATTCCAGCAGCGCCAGCGGTCTCTATGTCAAAAACGAACTCTTCAAGAAGCTGGGCATTGAAAAAGAAATGGCCGCCAAGAAGAACGCCGAAGGCGGCGGTGGGTCGATCGCCAAGGGCGAAGCTGACATGGGCTTCCAGCAGGTGAGCGAGCTGAAGGCGATCAAGGAGATCACCCTGGTCGGGCCGATCCCTGAGTCCCTGCAGCTGATCACCCCCTGGACCATGGCGGTGTCATCCAAGTCCAAGTCACCGGACGCGGCTAAGGAACTGATGGCATTCCTGTTCTCGCCCGAGGCCACCAAGGTGATCGCGGAGACCGGCCTGGAGCCTGTCAAAGCGAAGAATTAGGCTGAGCACGGCGGCCCTGGCGCGTTTGCGCCAGGGCCGCTTCGCGAGCCCTCCGTAATGGAATCAACAGGATAGCTTGGCAAGCGGTATTATAATACCTCATCCAGAACCGTTTGATTTCATTCACGCTTTGGCGTTGACTTCGGGGCATTCCTGAACATAATGCGCGCTCCTTTGAAGCGGCCAGCTTTCGGCCGCCAAAATGTATTCGACCAAAAGCAAGCACAGCGGAAAGAAGAACATGCGGACGCATTCAGCAAAACCGACCGAAGTGCAGAAGAAGTGGCACCTGATCGACGCCAAGGGCATCGTGCTTGGACGTATGGCGGCGGTTGTGGCCGGACTTTTGCGCGGCAAACACAAGACCATGTACACG
Source organism: uncultured Caulobacterales bacterium (assembly GCA_903889785.1). Taxonomy (GTDB): domain Bacteria; phylum Pseudomonadota; class Alphaproteobacteria; order Caulobacterales; family Caulobacteraceae; genus Caulobacter. The sequence goes on along the minus strand of CAISYT010000191.1, from coordinate 108 downwards.
CCCCACATCGATACGGGCGACTACGTGATCATCATCAATGCAGACAAGATCAAGCTCACCGGCCGAAAGGCCGAGCAGCGGGTGTTCTATTGGCACTCCGGCTACGTC
>CAISYT010000190.1 GCA_903889785.1 uncultured Caulobacterales bacterium | reverse complement strand
TCGCCGCGCTGCCTGCCGAGCCAGCCACGCGGTCTCCCGCATCCAGCGCTTGATTGGACGGGCCGGAAAGCCTGTCCAGATCTCACCCGGGGGCACATCTTTGAACACCGAGGCCGCTGCACCGATACCGGCACCGTTGCCAATAATCAGGTGGTCGGCAACACCGGCCTTGCCGCCGAACTGAACCCCGTCACCCACCACCGTGCTTCCGGATATACCCGTGTAGGCGGCCAGAACACAGTTTCGACCCAGGGTCACGTTGTGAGCGATGTGAACAAAGTTGTCGATCTTCGTATTTTCCCCAACGGTTGTGTCGCCAAACGCCCCGCGATCGATGCAGCTGTTAGCGCCGATGGTAACATTGTCCTGAATAATAACCCGTCCCAGTTGCGGAATATCCATAATGCCCGCATCGCCAGCCGTGGCACCAAAGCCGGGCTCGCCAATCACGGCCCCGGCCTGAAGCCTCACCCTGTTGCCGATCAGGGCAAACCCCACTACGGCGCGCGGGCCTATTGAGCTGTTCCGCCCGATTGTCACGCCGGGTCCAATGACGCACCCGGCACCTAGACGGGTGCCGCGGCCGATATGGGTACCCGGGCCGACAACGACGCCCTGACCGATGTCCACGCCCTCTTCGAACCGAGCGGTGGGGTCGATGTCTTTTCCACCAGGGTGCTCGATCACGGCATGTAGGGCATTTGCAGCCAAGGCCCAGGCCGCCTGAGGACGGGCCGCGATTAAGGCAACACAGCCTGCCGGAGTGGCTTGGCCAGCGCGAACGAAACAGGCACCCGCGCGGGATGTCTCGAGCTGCCCTCGGTATTTTGCGTCGCTAAGGAAACCGATCTGTGTCGGCCCAGCCCAATCCAGCGGCGCAACGCCATCGATGATGATGCCTGCTCCCTCGCCCGCAGCCAGAACCGCCCCCGCCAGTGCGGCGAGGTCGACTAGAGGCTGTGGGCTGAGCGCCCTATAAAAACGAGGATCTGGCATCACCCTTCCAGCGGCGACATTCGCCGACCGCTGAGGCTAGCGGGTCGGCGTCGATCTAGCGAGTTTGCGGCACCGCGACCGACTGGTCGAGACGTTCGCGCTCAAAGGTTAGCGTCGAAATGCGGGCGTTCAGAGCTGTGATCACCACCGGCGTGATGTCCATCGCCGGGTTTGCAGCGATAACGCTCTGGCGGCTCAGCAAGACTGAGCAGTTGCGCTGCTGATAAACCTGGGCTTCGACCGGATCGATCTCGGATAGGATACGGTCGGCGGCCTTCTGCTGGGTGGCCTGCAATTCGGCCTGACGCTGCTGAACCTTACGCTGAAGGGCGTTATTGCGCACCTGCAGGTCTGCGTCCTTCTTATCGGCTGCGTCCTGCGCCAAGGTCGCGCGCTGAGCCTGGAAGGTCTTGGCGTCGTTGACAAGAGAGGTCTGCTCAGCGGTAACCTCAGCCTGGACGTCCGTCTGAAGCTTTTGCAGGCGCGTATTGGCGGCCTTACCGATGGCCGATTCCGCCAAGATCTGATCGATATCGATGATGCAGACACCAGCGATTGCCGGGCCATGGCTGATGGCCGTGGCCGCCGGTGCTGCCGGAGCCGCTGCGCGAGGTGCAGCGGCCGCAGCCGCTGTAGCTGGCCGTGCGGGTGCCTGGGCGAGCGCATTGCCAGTAAGCGCCATGAGTGCGGCGGCACTGACAGCGGCGAAGGGGAATTTGAAAGAATTCATGAGATCAGAACCTTGTGGAGGTGGAGAACCGGAATGTTTCCGTCTTGTCGTAAACTTGGCGGGCCAAAAGATGGCTAAGGTCGAAACGGATCGGCCCCATCGGTGACTTCCAGAAAATGCTGACGCCAGCCGAGGCGCGCAGACCAAGATCATCCTTAATCAGTGGATCATAAATGCCAACCGAAGCCTGACGATCGCGGTCGTCCAACAGGCCGACTGTGCCGAAGTCGGTGAACAGAGCACTCTTGATACCATATTGCGCCGGTAGGAGGTTCGGCAAGGCCAGCTCAACCGTGCCGATGGCGTAGAGCTTAGCACCCAGGGCATCGGTACGATTTAAATTGGTATCGCGTGGGCCAATGCCTGCGACTTCGAAGCCGCGGAATGTGGCTCCGCCTTTATAGAAGCGGTCGTTGACCCGAACAGTATTACCGGCATAGCCGTTGATGAAACCGGCCGAACCCGTGACGCTGAGCACCAGGTCCTTAGTGAAACCATGATACCAGCCCGCGTCGGCCTCTGTGCGCATGTAGTGGACGTCGCCACCCAATCCAGACAGGTCTTGGTTCAAATTGCCGTAGAAACCGCGGGTCGGATTGACCGGGTCGTTCCGTTTATCGATACGCAGGCCAAAGCCCAACAATGAGGTCAAGGCCGAACCGCGCTGCAGGCAGAGAATCTCTGAAACGAGGCCGGCGCTGCAATAGCTGTCAGCGATCACCACCTGGTCGGTTCGCAGGGTATAGCGCAAACTCATGGAGGCGTTCTGAGTCAGAGGGAAGCCCAGACGCACGTTGGTACCCGTCGAGGCCGAGTTGTAAGCCGCTCGCTGGCTGAAGTCGTATTTATAGGAATAGACGTCCGCCCCGGCACCCAGGTTGCGGCCCATAAACCGCGGTTCGGTGAAGGAGAAATTCACCTCCTGGCGCAACGAGCCGACAGAGACGCGGGCCCGCAGGTTCTCACCCCGACCTCGGAAATTGCGCTCTGTGACGCCGATATCCAGCACCAGTTGGTCGACTGAACTATAGCCCGCGCTGAAAGACAGCTCACCGGTGGGCTGTTCCTCCACCTTGACCCGCAGATTGGTACGGTCAGGCGCGCTGGACGGCTGATCTTCGATCTTGACGTCCTTAAAGAAGCCCAGGCCCTTGATCTGGTTGGTCGAACGGTCAACCAGAACACGGTTATAGGCATCGCCCTCTGCGACGTTCATTTCTCGCCGCACCACATAGTCCAGGGTGCGGGTATTACCGACAATATCAATGCGGTCGATGTAGACGCGCGGTCCCTCGCGGACATTGAACACCACGTCGACAGCGCGGGTTTCGCGGTTCGGCGTATAGCGAGGACGGACGTCGACGAATGCAAAGCCGGCAGAACCAGCCGCGAAGGTCAGGGAGTCTGTGGCCGTTTCGATGGCCTTATCCTCGTAGTCCTGACCGGTGCGGACCGGCAGCAGCTGGGTCAACAAGGCGCTATCGAGCTTCTGCAACTCGGTCTCAACGGTCAGTTTGCCGAACTTGTATCTGGGACCTTCATCGACCGTATAGGTAATGACAAAGCCATTCTTGTCGGGCGCAAGCTCCGCAACGGCGGAGACAACGCGGAAGTCATAATAGCCCTGGTTGCGATAAAAGCTTCGCAGCTGCTCGCGATCATATTCAATCCGGTCTGGATCGTAATTCGCGTTATTAGACAGAAACTTGTACCAATGACTTTCAGTCGTCACGACCACATTTTGCAGGTCAGCGTCGCTGAACGCGGTGTTGCCGATGAAATTGACGTTCAATACGCCGGTCTTAGGGCCTTCATTGACTTCGAAGATCAGATCGACCCGCTTCTGCGGCAGCTCGACCACCTTGGGAGTCACCGTCGCCGACACTCGGCCCGAACGACGATATAGTTCGATAATCCGTTGAACGTCGGCCTGAACCTTGCCGCGGGTGAAGATGCCGCGCGGTCGCACGGTCACTTCGTCCTTGAGCTTGTCTTCCTTTAGGTTGGAATTCCCCTCGAACACCACCTGGTTGATGATCTGGTTCTCGACAACCTTGATCGACAGGTTGGATCCCTGCAGATCAATCTTCACATCGCCGAACAGGTCCGTCCGGAACAGAGCCTTCAGCGCCAAGTCGATCTTGGCGGGATCGACGGTGTCGCCAATCTGGATCGGAAGGTAGGAAAGAATTGTGCCCTGCTCAATGCGCTCATTGCCATCGACCGTAATGGTCCGCACCACGCCGATTTGAGCGGCCTGTGTCTGCGCCATAGCCGCCGTCGGGGCGACGGAAGCGGCCAGGGCTGTCAGCAGCGCGAGACCCGAAACGTACGCAGCGCCGCGGGTGCGGAAATCAGTCATTCATACCGCCATATCGGGGAGCGCACGTCCTACGAGAAAAGCCCGCCCAGAAATTGAAATACGCGCAGGCGCTGCAGGTCGTTCCAGGTAGCGAACAACATGAATCCCATCAGCAACGCAAGCCCTACCCTATAGCCTGCAGCCTGAAGCCGCGCGTCTAGAGGTTTCCGTGTAACGGCCTCATAGGCATAGAACAGCAGGTGGCCACCATCGAGGACGGGAATCGGCAGCAGGTTCATAAAGCCGATACTGACCGACAGAACAGCCGCAAGGCCCAGTAGCGCAACAAACGCACCCAGAATTCTGTAGCCCAGATCTGGAGCGCCCTCGGCACCGGCATGGGCTACCGCACCCGAGGTTTGAGCAATACGGATCGGACCGCCAAGCTGCTCAGCAGATACCTGACCTCGCACCAACCGGCCCAGATAGTAGACCGTGGTATCCAACACGTCCCAGGTCCGGGCGGCACCGGTCGGGATCGCGGCCCAAGGCGAATAGCGCGTGCGATGCACCTGTTGGGCGGACGGATCGCTTTGTAGCCCTAGCCGGCCAACCTTCTGATCGCCCGAGATCGCATCGACCTCCTGGGTCATGATTGGAACCGCCGTCAGCATGATGCGGAGCTTGCCCCGGTCGACCAGGAATTCGATCGGAACGTTACCGCGGACAGTGACGTAGCGCTGCAGGTCCTGGAACGTCTCGATTCGATGATTATCGGCGCGTACGACTCGGTCTCCAACCCTGAAACCGGCACTCTCGGCGGCACTGCCCGGGGAAACCCGGGTGACGAGAGGATCACTGGTAACCTCGCCCACCGTCATCAGCAGGGTGGCGAACAGAACGGTGGCCAGAACGAAATTGGCGATCGGCCCAGCGGCAGCCACAACGGCGCGCTGCCAGATCGGCTTGAAATGGTAGAATTTATGCACGCCTTCAGGGCCGTCGCGGGCAATGATGGCACGGCGCAGGATTTCCAGATCGGCCTTATCCGGCACGCTGGCGGCGTTTTCATCGCCAGAAAAGCGCACATAACCGCCTAGCGGGATCCATCCGATGCGCCACTCGGTGCCCGCGCGGTCATGCCACGACAGGATGGCCCGGCCAAATCCGATTGCGAATCGGTCGATCGCCACACCAAAGGCCCTCGCGGCGAGAAAGTGCCCCAGCTCGTGCACGGTAACCACCAGGGTCAGCACGAACAAGAACGGTATAACAAACGACCCGGCGGATTGAAGGAACCCTAGCATATAGCCCTAGGTCCCTGTTTCGACTGGCGATTTCAAGGCACCGATAACCGTACTCGCCGTCATGCGGGCCACGGCATCAATGTCCACGGCGCGTGCAATGGGGTCACCGTATGCGGCCGCCAACTGTCCCTTACGGTCCATAATCCCTAGCGTCTCCTCGCAAGTGCGCGCAATATCGAGAAAGCCGATCCTACGGTCAAGGAAAGCGGTCACAGCGGCCTCATTCGCTGCATTCAAGGCCGCGGGGCCCCCGGTCCCCAGAGACATCGCCGCCCGCGCTAGGCCGATAGCGGGAAATCGGTCATTGTCTGGAGCCTGGAACGTCAGCGAACCAATCGCCGCCAGGTCAAGCCTTGGTGCCGGCCAGTCCAGCCGGTCTGGCCAAGCAAAAGCATAGGCGATGGGCGCGCGCATGTCTGGCAGGCCAAGCTGGGCCAGGGTAGACCCATCCACATATTCCACGAGGCTATGGACGATGGACTGGGGGTGAACCAGGACCTCGATTTGAGCCGCCGGCGTATCGAAGAGATAGGCCGCCTCGATCAGTTCGAGGCCCTTATTCATCATCGTTGCCGAATCAATCGAAATTTTCGCGCCCATGCTCCAGTTCGGATGCGCTACCGCCTGTACCGGGGTGGCGCACTCCATCTGCGCCTTTGTCCAGTTCAGGAACGGACCGCCAGACGCCGTGAGTATCAGGCGCGACACGCGTTCCGGTTTTTCACCGGCGAGGGCCTGAAATATCGCCGAATACTCGGAATCGACTGGAATAACGACCCCGCCCGCAGCCTTCGCAGCCTGCAATAGGGCCGGACCGGCGCAGACGAGGCTTTCCTTATTGGCCAGGGCGACGACTGCACCAGAGCGAGCTGCGGCCAGGGTGGGCGCAAGACCCGCCGTGCCGACGATAGCCGCCATCACCCAATCAGCGTTCATGCAGGCCGCCTCGGCCAGGGCCCCTGCCCCGCCGGCCGCCTGCACCCCACTGTACTGCAACCGCTGGCGAAGCTGGGGTAAGAGACGCTCATCTGCGATGACCGCGATCTGAGGCCGCCAGCGGAGGGATTGTTCCGCCAGCAGGGCCACATTGCTGCCCGCGGTCAAAGCCAGGATCTCAACCGCTGCGCCGGAAGCTTCAAATAAATCTAGTGTGGAGACCCCGATCGAACCGGTTGAGCCGAGCAGAACCGCCTTGCGCGCCATGATCAGCGGGCCCAGCCCAGCAGCACGATCAACCGTGCCGCACTAACCACGATAACGGCAAACAACAGGCCATCGACACGATCAAGCAGGCCACCGTGGCCAGGAATGATCCCACCGCTATCCTTGACCCCGAAGCGGCGCTTTAAAATCGACTCCCAAAGGTCGCCCGCCATGGTGGCCAGGGCACCGAAGATACCCATCAGCACAGCCGCCCCCAGGGTAAGGGACATATT
>CAISYT010000189.1 GCA_903889785.1 uncultured Caulobacterales bacterium | reverse complement strand
GCCAGCCAGCCGCCAGCGAGCAGAACGGTCAGGGCCGTTTCCCCCAGACCCTTCCCATAGGGAGGATCAAGAAAAGCGATATCAAAGGGAGCACCATCGCTGGCTGGGCGCTGGCCCAGGTCGGTGGCATCGCGGCGATGCACCCGGCCCGCGCCGAGCAGGTTGAGTGCATCGAGATTGGTGCGGATCGCACCGCGCGCCGCCTCGTCGGTATCCACAAACAGACAGAAGGCGCCGCCGCGCGATAGGGCTTCCAGACCGAGCGCACCTGAACCCGCGAACAGATCCATAATCCGCGCGCCATTCAGCTCTGGCGCGAAAGGGGCGTGGCTCAGCACATCAAACAGCGCTTGGCGCACGCGGTCGGCGGTCGGACGGGTCGACCGACCCGGCGGTGCCACAAGCGCGCGGCCGCGCATGCGCCCGGCGATCACCCGCATCTATCGCTTTCCCTTGGGCTTGTAGATTTTCGGGCCGCCGCCAGACGACGGCTTGGCCGGGGCGGCCTTGCGTTTAACACTCTCGCCCGAGCCCTTAACCCAGTGCTTTGAACCCTCCGGCTTGAACCGCTTGGGCTTGCCGCCCTCGGTCGCTGCAGGCTCGACCCGCAGCTTTGCCGGCCGCTCGCCGCGCACGGCCGCGGGGTGCTCGACTGTTTTGGCTGCCTTGGGCGCGGGATAGAATTTTTTCTCCGCCGGCTTGGCGGGCCGGGCCTTGGGTGGGGCATGCACGCGCAACTTGGGCTTGGGCCGCGCCCAGCCGGGTTTGCGCTCGATCCTCTCTGGGCGATCCTTTAGCGCCGTGCCGCTGATAGACGGCATGCCGCGGCGTTGCAGCGGCTTGGCGACCGGGGTGCCATCCTCGGTCACCTTGGTCAGTTGGGCGGCGGGCAGTTTCCATGCGGCGCGGTCGCCGGTGGGCATGTCTTCTACGGCGATGAATTCGGCCAACTGCTCACGGATCACGCGCGGGCCCACCTCCTCGACGTGGCCGGGTGCCAAGGTGCCGAGCGCGAACGGCCCGTAAGATAGGCGGATCAGGCGGTTGACCTTCAACCCAAGTGCCTCGAACACCCGCCGCACTTCGCGGTTCTTGCCTTCGGTCAGGGCGACGGTGATCCAGAGGTTGGCACCGCCGATACTGTCCTTGGCCTTGTCGAGTTTTGCCTCGATAGCGCCGTAGTGCACGCCCTCGACGGTGATGCCATCTTTCAACTTATCAAGCCGTTCCTGGGTGATGCGGCCAAACGCTCGGGCGCGGTAGCGGCGCACCAGGCCGGCACTGGGCAGTTCCAGTCCACGGGCCAGACCCCCGTCATTGGTCAGCAGCAGCAGACCTTCCGAGGACAGGTCAAGTCGGCCGATAGAAATCAGCCGCGGCAAGCCCTGGGGTAGGGCGTCGAATACGGTGGGCCTACCCTTGGGATCGGTGTGCGAGGTCAGCAGGCCGGCGGGCTTGTGATAGCGGAAAAGGCGCGTTGGCTCGGCGGCAGCGACAACCTCACCGTCCAGGGTCAGGATATCGGCAGGACCAACCTTAACCGCTGGGTGCGTCAGGACTTGGCCATTCAGGGCCACGCGGCCCTGTTCAATCAGGCGTTCAACCTCGCGGCGCGAGGCGGCACCGGCGCGGGCCAATGCCTTGGCGACCCGCTCGCCCTCTCCGGCACCCAGGCCGTCCTGGCCAATCATTTGCGGCGCATCTTTCGCCGAAGGGTCATAGGCAGCCATGGGCATGCTCCGTTAGAAGGAAGGGGGCGTCTCCCGACGCTCTTATCCGACCCAAACACCAATTAGCGGGAACAGACAACTGCCGCCGCTCTCGACCGACGAAGACCTGATGCGTCTGGCGCTCGCGCAAGCCCGTATCGCCGCATCGCGCGGCGAGGCCCCTATTGGCGCGGTGATCGCCGATCCAGTGACCGGCGAGATTATCGCAAGCGCTGGTAATGGCCCGATCGGCGCGCACGATCCAACCGCCCACGCCGAAATCCTGGCCATGCGCCAGGCGGCCTTGAAGCGCGGTAACTACCGTCTGACTGGCCTGACGCTGGTGGTGACACTCGAGCCGTGCGCCATGTGCGCGGGGGCGATTAGCATGGCGCGGATTGGCCGACTGGTGTTCGGCGCGGCCGACCCTAAGGGCGGCGGGGTCATGCACGGCGGCAGGCTTTTCGAACAGCCGACCTGCCATTGGCGGCCACAGGTAATGGGTGGGGTTCTAGCTGAGGAAAGCGCAGAGATGCTGCGGGACTTCTTCCGAGCCCGTCGCTAGCGGGCGTCCTCACGCAGTCGGAAATCCAGCCGTTCGCGAACGGCGAGCCAGTCGCTGTCGATGATAGAGAACACGGCTGTGTCTCTGACATGGCCAGTCCAGGTGATCTTGTGGTTGCGTAAAACGCCTTCCTTTTACGCCCCGAGCTTTAGCACCGCCGCCTGGCTGCGCGCGTTGCGAACGTCGACCATGAACTCCGCCCGGATCGCGCCGCTGTCGAAGGCATGACCCAGGAGCAAGCGTTTGGAGTCAGGATTGACCAATCCGGAGCGTGCGTCTGGATGGATGAAGGTGGTTCCCACCTCAACGCCATAATCCCTGCGGTTGATGTGCAGGAGGCTGGTGGTGCCAACAATCCATCCGTCCTCGCGCGCCACAATGGCATAGGCGATGCGCTCGCCTCGGTCGGCTTCGGCGATCAGCAGGCCCCAGAAGTCGTTGAACCCGGTGCCGCATCCATTGCCCGACATAATCTCCCAGGTTTCGGGATCACAGTTCAAACATGCGCGCCCTCAAGCGGGCGGGCCTCCAGAACCATTGGCATCGGTTGTTACCTAAATCAAAGAGCCGTGGGACAGCTGCGCCAAAGCCGCCCAGGCTGGCAAGGCCAGGACTATGCCGGTCAAGAGTTCGACAATCGCGCCGCGTGGCCGTGCGCCCAACTTGCGCGTGTCCCAGAAATGCACCCCGGCCGTGGCCATCCAGCCCAGGCCCAAGGCCAGTCCCATGCCCTGGCCGATGCTGGCATTGTAGCCCAGCACAGCGGCCGTCGCGGCATGGGTGACCAGGAGCGCAATGCCCAGGGTGCGGAGCGGTGCCACTTCTGCCGACCAGGGCTGAAACACCGGATGGTCCGCCTCAGCCAGCATCAGCCCACCGCGCACCCCGCCGACGATACAGGCGATTAAGGCCAGCCAGACGGCGAAATGAGTACCCATCACCGCGCGCCTTTTCGAATTTTCGCGGCAAGACAGAATAGCGAGCGAAGCAGCATGATTTCATTATGAGCCGCGGTGAGACGATACGATAGCCGATTTGCTGAGGCCTTTTTATGGCCCCGCCGTTGACTCCGGGGTTTCGCATCCCTACTTCCCAATCGCGTTGGCACTCTGGGCCTGCGACTGCTAATCAGTGGGCGAGACCAGGGCCACCGTCCAGACAAACCCTACACGGAGACGACAAATGAAGTTTCGCCCACTTGGCGACCGCGTGCTGGTAAAGCGCGTCGAGGAAGAAACCAAAACCAAGGGCGGGATCATCATTCCCGATACCGCCAAGGAAAAGCCGCAAGAAGGTGAAGTCATCAGCACCGGCCCGGGTGCCCGTGATGACAACGGCAAGATCCAGCCGCTCGACGTCAAGGCTGGCGACCGCATCCTGTTCGGCAAATGGTCGGGCACGGAAGTGAAAGTCGATGGCCAAGACCTGCTGATCATGAAGGAAAGCGACGTCCTAGGCGTCATCGAGTCGTAGGCGCCCCCGCCCGCTCGATCCTTTCCTTCCAACCTCCATTTTTGAAAGAGAGCCAACCCCATGGCAGCTAAAGACGTATATTTCGGCTCAGATGCACGCGATCGCATGCTTCAGGGCGTCAACATCCTCGCCAATGCGGTGAAGGTGACCCTCGGCCCCAAGGGCCGCAACGTCGTGATCGAAAAGTCATTCGGTGCCCCGCGTTCGACCAAGGATGGCGTGACGGTCGCCAAGGAAATCGAACTGTCCGACCGGTTCCAAAATCTGGGCGCCCAGCTGATCCGCGAAGTCGCCTCCAAGACCAATGACAAGGCCGGCGATGGCACCACCACCGCCACCGTTCTGGCGCAGTCCATCGTCCAGGAAGGCCTCAAGGCCGTGTCGTCGGGCCGTAATCCGCAAGATCTCAAGCGCGGCATCGACAAGGCGGTCACCGCCGTCGTCGCCAGCATCAAGGCATCCTCCAAG
>CAISYT010000188.1 GCA_903889785.1 uncultured Caulobacterales bacterium | reverse complement strand
CGATCGGCAACTACGTTTGGTATGACTGCGACAACGACGGCAAGCAGGATGCCGGCGAGAACGGCATCGGCGGCGTCACCGTCCAGTTGATGAACGCGGCCGGCACCTCCGTGCTGGGCACCACGGTCACCAACTCCAGCGGCTTCTACCAGTTCACCGGGCTGAGCGCGGGGACCTACCAGGTTCTGTTCGGCACCAAGGCCGGCTATCAGCTGACCGCCGCCAACCTGGGCACCGACGACACAATCGACTCCGACGCGAACACGAGCACCCGCCTCAGCGGCGCGGTGACGCTCACGGCCGGGCAGAACAACACCACCGTCGATGCGGGCATGACCTATAACTGCGCGCCGACGACCGGTTCGATTGGCAACTTCGTCTGGTATGACTGCGACGGCGACGGCAAGCAGGACTATGGCGAGAACGGCATCAGCGGCGTGACCGTCAAGCTCATGAGCGCCGACGGCAACACCGTGCTGGCCACGACCACCACCAGCTACAACGGTTCCTATCAGTTCACCGGACTGAACGCCGGGACCTATCAGGTCTACTTCGGCACGAAGTCAGGCTACACGCTGACCTCGGCCAACCAGGGCACGGACGACTTCAGGGACTCCGATGCCGACACCTCGACGCGCCTCAGCGGCCCGATCAATCTGAGCGCGGGGGAGAACGAAGTCTCCATCGACGCCGGCATGGTGCAGTATTGCCCGGCCTCGATCAGCAACTTTGTCTGGTATGATTGCGACGGCGACGGCAAGCAGGATTACGGCGAGAACGGCCTGAGCGGCGTCACCGTCCAGTTGATGGACGCGGCTGACACCTCCGTGCTGGCGACGACGACCACCAGCTCCAGCGGCTACTACCAGTTCTCCAACCTGAACGCCGGGACCTATCAGGTTCTGTTCGGGACCAAGTCCGGCTATGTGCTGACCTCCGCCAACCAGGGCACGGACGACTTCAGGGACTCCGACGCCAACACCTCGACGCGCCTCAGCGGCCCGATCAATCTGAGCGCGGGGGAGAACGAAGTCTCCATCGACGCCGGCATGGTGGAATACTGCCCGCCGCCCCCGCCGCCGCCGGCCACTGGTTCGATCGGCAACTTCGTGTGGTATGACTGCGACGCCGATGGCAGGCAAGACGCTGGCGAAGGCGGCCTCGGCGGCGTGACCGTGCAGCTGATGAACGCGGCTGGCACCTCCGTGCTGGCGACCACGACCACCAGCTCCAGCGGTGCCTACCAGTTCTCCAACCTGACCGCCGGGACCTACCAGGTCCTCTTCGGCACCAAGTCCGGCTATGTGTTGACCTCCGCCAACCAGGGCACGGACGACTTCAAGGACTCCGACGCCAACACCTCGACGCGCCTCAGCGGCCCGATCTACCTGAGCTCCGGGGAGAACGAAGTCTCCATCGACGCCGGCATGGTGGAATACTGCCCGCCGCCCCCGCCGCCGCCGGCCACTGGTTCGATCGGCAATGTCGTGTGGTGCGACACCGACAAGGACGGCAAGCAGGACTCCGGTGAGAATGGCATCAGCGGCGTGACCGTGAAGCTGATGAACAGCGCCGGCACGTCGGTCCTGGCCACGACCACCACGAACTCCAGCGGCGCCTACCTCTTCTCCAACCTCGCCGCGGGCAACTACCAGGTCTATTTCGGCACCAAGTCGGGCTATCAGCTCAGCGCCGCGAACCAGGGCACGGATGACACCAAGGACTCCGACGCCAGCACTTCGACGCGCCTCAGCGGCGTGATCGCCCTGAGCGCGGGTGAGAACGACACCAGCGTCGACGCGGGCATGTATGCCTCGTCAACCGGCGGCAACTGCTACGACCCGTGCAATCCCTGCGACCCTTGCGACCCCGCCACCGGCGGCGATCGCATGGAAGGTCTGACGCCGGGCTTCTGGTCGCAGCACCTCAAGGCCTGGGACGGCGTCTCGGACACGACCTATGCCAATCTGGTCAACGCCGGAACGCTCACCAGCACCGACGTGATCCGGGCCCTACCGAACCAGGGCAAGTCGGGCCCCGGCGGCGCGGTCGGTGTTCTGCTGGGTGACTCGAACGCGAACGGCGTCACCGATGGCGGGGAAACAACCCTGTTCGTTGGCCTTGCCGCGGCGCAGAAGATCATCAGCTCCAGCGACTCCGCCAATGACGGTCGCCAGATCCTGATGCGCCACGCGCTGGCGACGCAGCTCAACATCAACAACGGCAAGGAAGCGGCCGGTGGGATGACGGTCGGCGCCGACCTGATCAGCAAGGCCGTGCAGTGGCTCAAGGGCGACGGCGTGTTCGTCTACAGCGACGGCAGCAGCGGCGACGTGGACCGGGTTGGGTCCGCGGGCGTGCTGGAAGCCGGCTCTTCCGGCACGATCGACTTCAATACCTACTCCGGTGCCTTCACCTCCTCCGCCCTCTCCACCAGCAAGAAGGCTTGGTTTGAGGACAAGAGCATGGGCATCAGCGACTTCACCGCCGACGGTGAGGAAATCAAGAACGCGCTCCAGGCGTTCAATGAGGACCGGCTGATCACCTCGGCCGACGGCACGAAGATCGGCTGGGGCTCCGGCGCCACGATGGTGACCAACGACGCCAACGGCCTCTGGTCGGTGCTGCGGACGAACGGGGTCATCTGACCCCCTTCCCTCTCCGGGACACAAAAAAACCGCCGCCCTGGTTCCTCAGGGCGGCGGTTTTCGTTTGGGAACCCGGACGCCTAGACCGAAGTTCCCTCTTCAAAAAACAACAAACCACTGATAAGAAATTACAATTTGAAGTTCGCAGCTGGCCTTACTGTCTACACCGCGATCCCCAGAAGGTCGAAGGCCCGGCGTTGGATCGCGGTTGGCCTTGTCAT
>CAISYT010000187.1 GCA_903889785.1 uncultured Caulobacterales bacterium | reverse complement strand
CTGACCCGAGGCTTTTCCGCCGGACCGTGCACCATCTTCCGCCCCGTGGAGCTTAAGCCGGGCAGTAGGGTCATCCTCTGGGGCAACGGCACGGGCACGCAGCCGGTTAGCTACCAGGCCCTGCTCCACCAGCTGGCCAGCTACGGCTTTGTCGTAGGCGCCGCCAATTCGCCCAACGCTAGGACCGGGGCCGAGATGCTGGGCTGCCTGGATTACCTGACGGCTGAGAATGCCCGCGAAGGAAGCCCTTACATGGGCAAGCTCGACCTGACCAAGGTGGGTGCTACCGGCCACAGCCAGGGTGGCGGCGGCGCCCTGATGGCTGGTCGAGACCCCCGGATTACAGTGACGGCGCCCATCATGCCTGGCGGCCGTAGTAACGGGGCGGGCGCAGGCGCGGCAGCCCAGCAGCGCGGGCCGATGCTGCTGCTGTCGGCGGCCTTGGATGACATGGCCCCGCCTGAGACAAGCCAGAAGCCAGTGTTCGAGGCCGCGAAGACCCCGGTCACGTGGATGACGGAACGCGGCTCCGGCCATCTGACCGTGATGCGCGACGGCGGCCCCTATCGCGCTGTCCTCACCGCTTGGTTCCTATACACGCTTCAGGGCGACGCCAAGGCGGGCGCCATGTTCACCGGCGCCGTGTGCGGCTACTGCGCCGCACCCAACTGGACCATCCAGCGCAAGTCTGGGCTAACGGAAGGTGCAGACAGTCAAGCTGCAGTTCCTCTCCCTCCGAAAAACTGATGGCGCACCGAACCTCTGGCCAAGCAGGCCATGGTTAGGCCCCAGATCGCGCGCGGCGCGATAAGACACCCGCACAAGCTCGGAATAAGGCCTTTGCCGGGAGTAAGTAGCTCCGCAGGCCCAACGGTGGAACTCCTGGCGCAGCGCCTCAAGCATAAGCAATAGTAGGCGCAAATACGTAGATAATTATACTGACCATTTAATTCCTGGAGCGACGAGAAGCTGGCCCCGAAAAGAGGCCAGTCGGTGGAGAGGGCGCTTTTCATCTGAACTTGTTGGTCTTGTATCGAGCGCGATATCGCGCGGAGTGCTGACGGAGCACTGGCGATTACGCGCAGAAGCAGCAGTGCGCAGTATTGAGCGCCGGTCGGCGCTTTGCGGCATATGCGACTTAAAGCACAAGCCCTAAGATCATGAGCGGAAAGTCGCAGTGCGGTCGCCCTTCGGAGGTGGCGGAACGCAACAAGCGTAAATCAAATCAATTCTGTCGTTCGCAGGCCACAGTGCTTGCGACACCGCCCGTCTCCGCTCATCATGTGACCCGAGGCGGCGATCCGCTGGCCGTCAGCGCCCAAGAGCCCGGAGTGGGGTCAACTATGCGAGTAATGTCCCGAGTCTGGGCGGTTGCGACGTGTCTCGCAGTGGCGGCCTGTTCGGCCCCAAAGCCTCCAGAACAATTCAATGTCGACATCGATATGGTCGAGTTGATGATCCACGTTGTCGATCCTGCGTCCTTCGCCTTCTGGCGGGGATCCGGCACCGAGATCACGGATCAGGGGGAGCGTGACCTGTCCCCAACCACCGATGAGGCGTGGAAGGCGGTCGAGGACGGCGCGGCCACGGTCGCCGAGGCCGGCAACATGCTGATGTTGCCGGGCCGCCCGCGTGAGCCGGTGGCGGAATGGAACAAGTACGCCCAGGAAATGACCCTCCGCGCCCTCGAAGGAAAGGCCGCGGCCATGGCCAAGGACAAGCAGGCGGTCTTCGACGCCGGTGGCCGGCTGTACGAGGTCTGCCTCGCCTGCCACCAGAAGTATGTGATCGAGCCGACGCTTGCAGCCTCGCCTCAGACGCCTACGCAGGCCCCGGGCAGGTGATGGATTCGCACGTTCAGCCCGAGCCAGGCGCCACAGGGCATCGGGCGGCGCTTTCAGGCTAATGCCACTCTTCGCCTCATTAGAATTTCAGACATGGCTCGTAGGCGAGGGTCTCGACTGAGTGAGACGTCGTCGGACGCAAGAGTACGCTGAGCCGCGATCGGCGCGGGAATTGGGGGGTTTCATGGGTTGGTCTTCTCGAAGAGATTTCGGTTTCGTGAAGCCCGGCACGGTCAATAGATGGCGGGCCTTGGCTCTGGCCTTGCTGGCCACGGCGGCGGCTCCTGCCGCGGGCGCCCAGGCCCTGCTGCCGGCAGACGTCATCTACGACCACGGCAAGTTCATCACCAACAATCCGGCCGCCGACAACGCCGAGGCGGTGGCGATCCGCGACGGGCGGATCATAGCAGTCGGCTCCTCGTCCGATGTGAGGAGGCACGCCGGCCCCGCGACGAAGGTCGTCGATCTTAAGGGCCTGACCGCGCTGCCGGGCTTCTACGACAACCACATTCACCTGAGTGGCGAGGTCGATATCCGCAACCAGAACTGGGAGCACATCAACTCTAAGGCCGCCTTGATGGAGGT
>CAISYT010000186.1 GCA_903889785.1 uncultured Caulobacterales bacterium | reverse complement strand
GCGGCGATTGGCGGGTTCGAAAAGGAACTGGCCGACCCAGCGCTCTATAGCCGCAACCCGGCGCGGTTCGACGCCCTAATGAAGGCGATCTCTGCCGCCCAGGCCCAGCTCGCCGAGGCGGAAAACGAGTGGTTGGCCCTGGAAGACAAACGAACCGCGCTTGCCGGTGGATAAGTCGCAAGGCGTTTAGCCAACTGGGCTGGCGCATGGCTGTCCCCCGTTCACGAACCGAATATCCACCGTTTTACGCACCTGCGATTGCACAGGGCTACTTGCCCGCCACCGGCAGCAGCGGCATCCTCCAAACATCGAAAGGAACAAGCGGTCTGGCCGCTCCGGGGCGACCTGGAACACCAAATCGCGGCAACCCGAAGAAGGACTTTGCCAAGGGCGAAAGCCGGCGGGATCGACCGGAAGCGGGACGGGTTTCGAGAGCAAGCCGCTAGGGGGAGACCCCGATGGCCCAGGATCCAGCCCACCCAGAGATACCGGCTCTTAACGGGGCTCGGGATGGAGGGCGGAGCGGCCGGGAAACCGGAAGCTGCGCCCTCTTTTCCGTTTGGGGTCCGCGCACAACGCGCTAGTTTCGTTGGACTCGGGGACCAAGATGACCATCACCAAACGCACCCTGCTGGCGATAACGTCGCTAGTCCTGCTGACCGCTTGCAAGCCGGTGCCGAACCCGGCCGCCGCACCCTCTGCCCTGACGGCCGTACGCTTCGCCACCGACTGGCGCGCCGAGGCCGAGCATGGTGGTTATTATCAAGCCCTCGCCACCGGCGAATACGCCCGACGCGGCCTAAACGTGACGTTCTACCAGGGAGGACCGGCGGTGAATGTGCCGCAACTGCTCGCCACCGGGGCCGTGGATGTGGGGATTGGCTCCAACAGCTTCGTGGTGATGAACCTGGCAGCGGTAAACGCACCGGTGAAGGCCGTGGCGGCCTTTATGCAGAAAGACCCGCAGGTGCTGATGGTCCACCCGGACGCCGAGATCAATACGATCGCCGATCTCAAGAACCACCCGATCCTCCTGGCCGACGAGTCGGTCACCGCCTTCTGGGTTTGGCTGAAGGCGAAATATGGCTTCACCGACAGCCAGGTGCGCAAATACACCTTCAATTCCGCGCCATTCCTGGCCGATAAGCGAGCGGCGCAGCAGGGCTATGTCACCAGCGAGCCCTATACGATCGCCAAGGAGAGCGGCACGGCGCCGCGTGTGTTCCTGCTCGCTGACGAGGGTTACCCCAGCTACGCCAACATGGTGATGGTTCCCGACAGCTTCGCCGCCGCCCATCCAGAAGCGGTGCGCGCCTTTGTCGAAGCCAGTGCGGCAGGGTGGCTGACCTACCTCTATGGCGACCCTGCGCCAGGCGACGCCCTGATCCGCAAGGACAATCCGGAGATGGCGCAAGACGTCCTTGACCAGGCTCGCGAGAAGATGCGGACCTACAATATCGTCGGCAAACCGGGCGAGATCGGCCAGATGAGCGACGCGCGATGGAAAACGTTCTTCGACGCTGCCGCCAGCCAGGGCGTGTACCCCAAGACACTGGACTACAAGGCGGCCTACCGGCTGGACTTCCTGCCAAAGCGCTCAGCGCCAACAAAATGAAGCTGGCAAAATGATCGCCACACTGCATGGCGCTGTGGCGGACTATGGCGGCCGCCGAGCGCTGGGGCCATTCGACCTGGCTTTGAGCGGCGGCGAAATCGTGGCGCTGGTCGGGCCATCCGGCTGTGGCAAGTCAACAGCGCTGCGGTTGTTGGCTGGACTTGAAAAGCCCACTGCGGGCAGCGTGACCCGGCAGGCGGGGCGGGGCGAGACGGCCCTGGTATTCCAGTCCCCCACCCTAGCGCCTTGGCTGTCGGCTCTGGATAATGTGGCCCTGCCGCTGGTCCTGGCGGGCCAGGCACAGGCGCAGGCCCGCCAGACGGCGGCGCTGGCCCTAAAGCGGGTGGGGCTGAATGCCGCAATGGATAAATCCCCGGCCCAACTGTCCGGCGGCATGGCGATGCGAGCCTCTCTGGCCCGTGCCCTGGTGGCCGACCCGCGCCTGCTGCTGCTGGACGAACCGTTCGCGGCGCTCGACGAAATAACCCGGCGTCAGCTTGCCGATGACGTCCTGGCCCTGGTGGCCGACCTCAAACCCGCCGTGCTGTTTGTGACCCACAATGTCGAGGAGGCCGTCTATATGGCCTCGCGCGTGGTGGTGATGACGCCCGGGCCTGGGCGTCAGGCCGGGGAACTGGCGATTGAAGGGGCCCTGTCCCGTCCGGCGGGCTTTCGCACCACGCCAGGTTTCCGGGCGGCGGCGGAGACCGTCAGCGCGATGCTGGCGCAAGCGATGGAAGCGGTGCCGGCATGAAACCACTCCAGCCCGGTTGGCAGATTAAGCTGGTCATCGTGGCCTTCGCCCTCCTCGCCGGACTACAGGTTTTCGGCTCGATCCATGAGGGCCTGCTCTTGGGCGGGCGGCTGCCATGATCGGCCGTTGGCTCTCGCCCGCCATCCTGATCGCCGTGCTACTGACCGGATGGGAGGCGGCCTGCCGCCTGCTGCATCTTCCCGCCTATGTCCTCCCCCCGCCCTCGGCGGTCGTGGCGCGTTTGGCCTCTGACGCCCCGACACTGCTGATCGGCGCTTGGAACACGCTTTCGATGGCGCTCTGCGCTCTGGCGCTAGCCAGCGTGGCCGGCTGCGGACTGGCCTTGATTACCGCGCTCAGCCCGGCCCTGGAACGGGCCGTTCGGCCGCTAGCCGTGGCGGCTCAAGTCACACCAGTCGTGGCCGTGGCACCGCTGTTCCTGATCTGGTCCGGGCTAGACCATCCGGCGCGGGCCATCGTGGCGCTGGCCGCCATCGTGGCGTTCTTCCCGATTTTTTCTGGCGCGTCAGCCGGGTTGAAATCCGCCGATCCAGGGCTGGAGCGCCTGTTCGATCTCTATGGTTCCAGTCGCTGGCATAGGCTGGTCCGGCTGCGGCTACCGGCGGCAACGCCGTTTCTACTGGAAGGCCATCGCGTGGCGGCGGGACTGGCGGTGATCGGGGCGGTGGTAGCGGAGTTCGTGGCCGGATCGGGGGCGACGCAGGGCCTGGCCTGGCGGATTCTGGAGTCGGGTAATCGTCTACAGACCGACCGTATGTTCGCAGCCCTGGCGGTGCTGGCGGCCCTGGGCCTGGTTTTGCACGGGGCGGTACAGGCGCTGGAGCGGCGGCTGCTGGCCTGGTGGTCGGGATCCGGGCCGGCGCGTTAGTCGGGGATTAAGCCCAATAGTCTAAGGCTGATGGGGCTTATGATACTGGCGGCACCAGCGGTCGAACACTGAACTGGGCCATGGCCAAGATGGCTGACACCGATTTCCACACCGCCGCCCGGATCCTGGAACGCCGCGACCTCGACACATTGGCCATCGTTTGCCGGGCTGCGAAACTCGAGCCTCGGCTGTTTCTGACCTTTGCCGTGCTGATCCAAGAAAAGGACGCCAACGCAATAGGCCGCGCGCGGGAGTACGGCGCACGGTATAACGCGGTGACACCCGAAGCCGCCATGCGGACGATCCGCTTCTGGCGCATACGCCGTCGCTCGGGCGACGTGGCGGCGGCCTAGTTCAGGCGCTACGGACCCGCTCCAGGGCGCACAGGGCCAGGGCGGGTTGAGCGGCCAGGACGGCATTGGCCCGGTCGAAACAACTGACTGCCTGGTCGAAGGCGCGGCTGTTACCCGAAGCGTCGCCCATGATTTGCAAGGCCAGGCCTAGGGCGGCCTGGACGCGGGCCCAGTCGAGCGGGCTGTGATCCCGGCTGACCGCCTCGACCGTATGAGCCAGGATTTTGACCCCATCAGCGATCGGGCCGATGTCGCCCTCCAGTTCGCCCGTGAGGGTCAGGATAGAGCCATTCAAAGACCGGGCGCGTGCCCACAAGAGTGGCTCATAGGACGGGTCGAGGTTTTGCAGCGCCAGCCGGATCTCTCTCTGGGCCTGGTCGGCCAGGTTGTGGCTTTGCAGCTTTGCAGCGCAACCGGTCAGGATATCGGCCCGCACGATGCGTTGTTCGGCGGCAGCTAGGCGCGCGGCGGGCGACTTGCGGCCGGCGGCATCGAGCGCGGCGAGCGGCGTGGCAAAGGCGGCGGAGACAGCGATGGCCGCATCGGCGTCGCCGCTGGCTAGAACACGGCGGCCTTCCAGGCCTGCCAGCATGGCCTGAGCCAGGGCTGCACCGACGCCGGTTAGGGCCGCAGCGGATTTCAGGGTGATGGCGGCAGCGGCAATCAGGTCCTCGTCGCCGAACAGATCTGCGCCAAGCATGGCGGCCGCAGCCTGCTCGCAACGGGCGCAAGCGGCGTCGGCTTTGCGGCCTTCGCGCTCGAAACCTTCAAGGGCGGCCT